>JACQWN010000224.1 GCA_016209245.1 Bacteroidia bacterium | reverse complement strand
GAATTATGGAATGACACAAATTAAAATATAAAAAAAGGTAATTTCCGAACCTAAAAAAAATATTTTTGTATCGGACAAGAATTTTACTTTGAAATTCTCAGACATTACAGACAGACACTAATTAGACTTGGCGACTAAAATCATGAGTTCTGAAACTATACATCTGGAAGGGTGGTAGCATTTTTTTCCGTCAGCTGGTAGCAGTTGGAACTGATGACGAAATGTTTTGCCTTTTGATGATTACAGTTTACTAATAGCGATAGACATGCATTAAGATAACATGTGTTCGGGATAAAATATTTTATTAATTAAAACTGCTGACAGGGTCTGTGACCTCTGTCAGAGTTTTTAGATTTTCATCCCTGTCAGTAGTCGAAGACTCTGACAGAGGTTGAAAATCGAGATAATAATCGTTAAGACTTTTGTATCTATGTTTACCGGCGCCGACATATTACAAACAGTAACCAACAGACACTTCAAGACGCTCAGAAACATAGTACATTAATTCACAAAAATATTTGTATTACTATCAGAATTCAATGAGGTTGTAACTCCAATTTCTTTAACAGATATATTTTCCTGTTGTGCAACTGTTTGTACATCGGGAATTCCGCTTTCTTCAACTACCAATAGTAAGCCACCGCTGGTCTGGGGATCGCATAAAATCATTTTTTGGTCTTCTGTAATACTGCTTATTTTATGTCCGTAACTTTTCCAGTTTCTGAATGTTCCGCCAGGGAATGATTTTTGTTCTTTGTAATACCCGAGCCCTTCAATTACAGGAACTGCCTGGCTGGAAATTACAGCACTGATTCCGCTTCCTTCGCATATTTCAAGCAAATGGCCTAACAAGCCGAAGCCGGTAACATCCGTCATTGCCTTAACATAAGATAATTTACCAAGCTTTTCACCAATTTTATTGGGCACACACATCAAGTCAACGGCTTTTTTCCTGTCGTCTTCCTTAAGAATATTTCTCTTTTCTGCGGTGGTTAAGATACCTATGCCAAGCGGTTTGGTAAGAAAAATTTTGCATCCCGATAAAGCAGTGCTGTTCTTCTTTATATTATCAATATCAACAATACCATTAACTGCCAGTCCAAATACCGGGTCGGAGATGTCAATACTATGGCCCCCTGCCAATGATACTCCCAGATCAGTACAGACTTGCACAGCACCCTTGAGCACTTCTGCTGCAATATCGGCGGAAAGACGGCTAAGCGGCCAGCCAAGTATTGAAACAGCAAGAAAAGGCGTTCCTCCCATGGCATAAATATCGCTGATAGCATTAGTTGCCGCTATTCTTCCATAATCATAAGGGTTATCAACAACAGGAGTAAAAAAATCAGTAGTGCTTATTATTGCTTTTCCATTTCCAAGATTATAAACTGCAGCGTCATCTTTTGTAACATTTCCAACCAGCAGGTTGCCGTCAAAACAAATATTTCCGGTTTGCCGAATAATTTTATCCAGTTCAGCGGGCGAAATTTTACATCCACACCCTCCGCCGGGACTGAATTGTGTTAATTTCGGAAAATCCATAATTAATTCTCTTTATTCAACGTCTTATATATACGTGAATACACATACTCCGCTATATTATCGGCAATAAGATTGATTAGGTCGGGGCTTAATTGTTCAGTGTATGGCTTGTTATAGCTTATTTTCTTATCTATGCTTAATGAAATGCCATATTGGTTACTTTCAAAGGTAAAATAAGCTATTATTTTGAAATTGAGCTTGTTATTCCCAAACGGATTGATAAAATCAGAATAATTAAAAGTCACTGTTATTGCTTCATATCCACTATATAGCTTAATACTGAATGTCTTGAGAAATTTTTCAAGTGAATTTTCAATAGTTTCATCATGTATAGTAATAGTGAAATTATTAAAAAATCTGTCAAATTTTCCTAATTTAATGAAAATAAGAGTTATAAGATTTTTAATCGTTCCGTTGAAAAGTTCTTTATGAGTTATAACAGAGCGTTCAGTATTCATTTTTCTTATTCTATAATACTAACCTGAATAATTCATGAATAATACAGGCAAAAAAACAATTTTTCGCCAAAGGTAAGTATTTTTTTTGTACTTTCAATAATAGAAATATAATTATTTTCAAATGAATAAATTGTCTGGGGGTTTCTTCTTTGTAAACTTCCTTTATATAACTTATCATAATAGCGAAGTGTATAATCGGCAAAAGTATGATAATCTTTTTTTTTCAATGCTTCAAGACAAAGTTTTACATTTTGGCCCCCAATTCTTTTTCTTATTTTCATTATAGCTTCGGTCAAAAGTGAGCTATCAAATACAGAATATTCTTTCACCAGTCTTTCGATACGTTCCTTTTTATCAACAATAGCTTCAACAACTAATTGATTTGTAGGTATTTGTGAAAACAATGCATCGGGAATTTGTATCGAACCAAGCATCCGGCTCTCATCCTCAATCCAAACCGGTTTTGTAAAGTCGAGCTTGCGCCAATGGTCAAAAAGATTATTTTCAAATTGTTCATTTGCAGGTTGTGGCGGTTGCCCTAACGCCCCAAATACAGACCCTTTATGATGAGCAAGAGATTCAAGGTCAATTATCTGATGTCCCTGTTTCCTTATTTCTTTAAGAATTTCAGTTTTACCGCTTCCCGTCAGCCCCCCTAAAACTATCAACCTTGCTTTTTTATTAAAGCTTTGTCGTATGTATTGCCTGTATGCTTTATACCCTCCCGATAATGTCATCGCTCTTATGCCTGATTGATTAAACAACCATGCCATGCTTTGGCTCCGCATCCCTCCTCTCCAGCAATATATAATGGCTTCTCTGTTACCGGCGATGCCCGTTATCTGTGAAATATAATCAGACAGCTTAATCCCTGCAATTTTTAATCCCTCCATCATGGCTTCTGTCGTTCCTGTTTGCCGGTATATAGTGCCTATTTGACTCCTTTCAGCATCGCTGAATAATGGAATATTATATGCGCCTGGAATATGTCCTTTACCATACTCGCAAGGCGAACGAACGTCAATAACCGGAAGGGAATCCGATAAGCGAAGAAAGTTTTCTATTTCCAATTTGGAAATTATCATTTAATATATTCTATTTAAGAAAAACTCGCTTCGCTAGTTTCTCTTAAAAATTTTATCTATACTTCTTATCCTCTTCAAGCATGCCAAGATAGCTGATATACCTCGATTCACTGATTTCTCCCAACCCGAGAGCTGTTTTTACAGCACAGTTCGGCTCTCCTGTATGCATACAATTATAATATTGACAGCCATTTGATATTCTGAAAATTTCAGGGAAAAAGTGATAAATTTCTCCTTTTTCCATATCAACGGCTCCGAACGCTTTTAAGCCAGGTGTATCAATGATATAACCCCCATTTGCAAGTTCAAACATTTCAGCAAAGGTTGTAGTATGCTTCCCTTTAAGATGACTATGTGATATATCGCCAATTTTCAGATTAAATTCAGGTTGCATCATATTAATCAGCAATGATTTCCCCACCCCCGATTGCCCGACAAGCAGATTAACCCTATCTTTCATGTGTTCTTTAAGCAAATCAATATTAAACATTTTAAGAGCTGAAATTTTAATACATGGATAACCGGCTTTTTCATAAATGTTTTGATAATATGCAAGAAGCTGTAAAATTTCTTCATCATATAAATCAATTTTGTTAAAAATAATTGTAGCCGGAATTCTATAAGCTTCGGCGGTTGCCAGCACTCTGTCAATAAATGTTGTTGATATTTCAGGAAGGATAATTGTAGCCATAACATAAGCCATATCAACATTTGCGGCAATAATATGGTATTGCTTCGAAAGATTGGTCGCCCTCCTGATAATATAATTTCTGCGTTCGGTAATACCTGATATTATTCCAAACTCGGGATTTTTTTTGCTTGTAAATTCGACCCAATCGCCCACAGCCACAGGATTAGTGGTTTTGATATCCTTTAACCGCAGATTCCCCTTAATATTACAGGAAATGATTCTGCCATCATCTAGCCGTACCTTATAGGAATTTCCTATTGATTTTATAACAAGCCCCTTTTCCAAAATTAAAAAATTTCTGCAAAATTAAAAAATTTAGTAACTATCCACAGGTGTAGCAATTCAGCCACGAAGTTACACGAAGGAACACTAAAATGAAGTGAGATTTATTATACTTATCTGACAACCAACAAAATACAAAAGTTATTAACAATACGTAAAATTTTTAAAAAAAGTGTAACCTTTTTAAATTATTAACGAATTATCTGTTGTGTAGAATAAAAAATGTTTAACTTGTTTCCTCTCAAAAAGTAGGGATAAATTAACAGATTCCTCATCCCGCATGTGTGCATACGCATTAACTTAACATTAATTTTTCCATATAGTTTTTCCTCTCAGAACGCTTGTCATACTTACAATAATAACATATCGCAACTTCTACTTTTGTAAGAGAATTTTCTAACATCCATATCAGATGGCTTTCTATAAAAGCGCAGAGTTTAATCATGCTTAAAAATTGTCCTGTTTGCTCCTTCACTTTATTAACGAAGTAATTGTAAAATTGTACCTGTAACAAGGTAATGAAAATAAGCATGGCATATATCATACTATCTACTCTGGCTTTAGTCAATGAAACAGATTGTGGTATGAGCGACGCAATATGAAAATAGCTTTTCCAACAGAAGTTTAACAGCGACTATATGTACTGTCTTGCAGCAGCACGCGTTTAAATCCTTTAAACAAAGAACTCTTCTTCTTGCCTTCTGTACTCTCAATTTGTAATTTCAAATTAATTATAAACATTTTGTTGTTAATAACTTTATTCCTTAAGTTAATGCGTATGCGAAACTTCGGGATGAGGAACCTATTTTTTCGCCACAGGTTATTGAGAAGTAACGTATAATCTATGTAGTTAAATAAAGATATTATCACGTTGATAAAATTTATTATAACTTTGTCATTGATTATTATTAAAAGTCGAATGGAAAAATACCTGACACATCCTGTATTTCAATTTGTTTCGGAGATTATTAATTCCGAAAGGAAGCAAGCTTATGTAGTTGGCGGATATGTCAGAGATTTGTTGCTCGAACGGCAATCCAAGGATATTGATATAGTAGTTGTCGGCAGCGGCATTGAACTGGCAAAAAAAGTAGCTGATTATCTGGGAAAAAAGACAAAGCTAAGCGTTTACAAAAATTTTGGAACTGCTTTGCTGAAAACTGATGAATGGGAGATAGAATTTGTTGGGGCAAGAAAGGAATCGTACCGGAAGCATTCCCGAAAACCAATTGTAGAAGACGGCACCCTCGATGATGATCTTCGCCGAAGAGATTTTACCGTAAATGCTTTGGCAATTGCATTACACAAAAATAAATATGGCAAGCTGCTCGATCCGTTCAATGGTATAAAGGATTTAAAAAATCGTATTATCCGTACTCCGCTTGAACCTGCCGTAACTTTTTCCGACGACCCCTTAAGAATGTTGCGTGCAATACGTTTTGCAACACAATTAAAATTCCGGATTGAAAATAATACTTATGAAGGGATAAAAGCTTCGGCCGGCCGTATTAATATAGTTTCAAAAGAGCGTATTTCCGATGAGCTGAATAAAATCATCATGTCGCAAAAGCCGTCTTATGGTTTTATATTATTGGAAAATTCGGGCTTGCTTAATTATTTTTTAGCGCAACTTGCAAAACTGAAAGGAGTTGAGGCACAAAACGGCATAGGCCATAAAGACATCTTCTATCATTCAATCGAGGTGCTTGATAATATTTGTGAGCATTCTGAAAATTTATGGCTTCGATGGGCGGCTTTATTACATGATATTGCAAAACCCATGACCAAAAAATTTACCAAAGAGAATGGATGGACATTTTATGGGCATGAATATCATGGTGCCAGAATGCTTCCCGGAATATTTTCATCGCTCCGGCTGCCATTGAATGAAAATATGAAATATGTCGAGAAGCTTATTGGCTTGCATTTACGGCCGATTTCTCTAGCGGAAGAAACTGTTACGGATTCGGCAATCAGACGCTTGCTGTTTGATGCAGGTGATGATATTGACGATTTGATGTTACTTGCCGAAGCTGATATTACATCTAAAAATGAGCTCAAAGTTGAAACATATCTGAATAATTTTAAACTGGTAAGAAAGAAGTTGCTCGAAGTTGAACAAAGAGATGCAATCCGTAACTTCAAACCTCCAATATCAGGCGAAGATATTATGAAAACGTTCAATCTTCCTCCTTGCAAAACCGTTGGAATTATTAAATACTCAATTAAAGACGCAATCCTTGACGGTATAATTGCAAATAATCGTGAGGAAGCTTATGAATTAATGCTTAAGAAAGGGAAAGAGCTAGGTTACCACTTAGGCACTAAGAATCACTAAGTTTATATTTTTTGAAAAAGCAGGTTTTAGCATATTAATACTTGATACAGCTTCGTTTGTATTTATTTATTTTGTTCCGTCGCTCAGCAAGTGCCTGAATCTGCCTGTTTATTTGATAGAACCCATCAGATTGGTCTTTATTTTAGCTTTAGTTCATACAAACAAATTAAATACATTGCTGATGAACATTATACTTCCATCTTTTTCGTGGTTTGCAATTTCTCATCCCCCTTTGGCAAAAGCAGCTTTGATGTCGTTTGAATACTTATTGAATATTGTTTTATTTTTATTAATATTAAAGAAATTTCATCAGTCATTTATTTCAATATTTATTTCTATTATCATTGCCAAGACTTGCTATTATTTGCTTAAATACTTAGCCATTCAAGCAGGAATTGTAGAAGGAGAATTTATATCAACTTCGCTGCATATTCAATTAATATCGGGATTGGTTTATTGCTTATATATACAGTTATTTTTTAATAAGAATAGCATTAGTTCGGTATATACCAAAAGAAATTAAGTTTGCAAAAATAATTTTAATCTAAATATCAACAAATATCAATTAATATCAGATATTTATTGATATTTGCTTCGCGATATTAGTTGATATTTTTTTGCAAATTCGTTTTCTTTCAGTATAATTCTTTATAACTATGAATACTGATAAACCCAGGCATTATTTTTCCAACAATGAAGTCAGAGAAGAAATAGTACAATTGGACAATAATTTTTTCAGAATCACTTATTTTTGGGGGCTTAAGCCAAATACATTAGTATTTACCGGAGATGAGGGAATAATGATAATTGACCCCGGTCAGAGGCCAATGGCAGGCAGGCTGATATCAGCAATTAATAGGATATGTTCGGGAAAAATATTTTATCTTGTTAACACTCATCCTCATGGCGACCATATAAGCGGGAATGGAGAATTCAGCAGGGAAATTCCGGTAATATGGCATGACAGCCTTGACGACTTCACTATTAAAGGTATTACAAAGCTAAAAAACCGGCCCTTTCCATCCTGCCGGCATTTTAATTTATTTTATACTATGATTTTTAATAATGCTGATATATGGTTTATCCCATTTCCCGGTATTCATTCAGGAAAAGATATTATGGTTTACTTTCCATCGTGGAATATTATTCATATGGGAGATTTGCTTCTGACGCAATCCTTCCCTGCAATTGGTTATAAGGTCCAAGATTATATTAAATTTCTCGGTATTCTTCAGGAAACATTTCCATCACGAACAAAATTTATAGGTGGACATGGTCATGAATTGGATATGAATGGTTTACAAGAATATGAAGCTATGCTGAAAAATACTGTAGAAGAAGTGAGAAAGGAGATGAAAACATGTAAAAATCTCGAAGAGCTTCAACGCAGGGATATTTTGAAAGAATGGGGAATATATGGCGAATATATTGGCTTTCTCACAAAAGATTATTGGATAGAAAGCATATTCAGGAGTATATAAACTCATCGGATGACTTTTTATTTAGGACAGCATAAAATCTGTAATCAGCAAGTCATCCGATGAGTAATAATACAGACTATAAACTGATTATATTAATAGGAAGCTTTAATAAGGCGCAGAAATCTTCGCCGGCTTCTTTTAAATCCTCATATTCCGTTTCATAATACCAGTTAATGAAGACTTCGTTTCCGAGAAGATAAAGCTTTTCGAGCTTACGTAAAATCTCGAGCAGACATTTCGAGGAATTTGTATTGTAATAATCCAGCTTAATATTTACGGTTGTAACTTTAACAGGTGAACTTATATACTCTGAAAGCCAATTCATAACCGGCATATAAAAATCTATTGCGTCGCCAGGTACTGATATTCCTTTGATGTCGAGGATTCCTTGAATATGGTCGAATCTGATGAGGGGGGTTACCTTTGTTCCGCTGATTATTAATTGTTTCATGAATGACTTTCTAAAATATACAATGGTAAAAAAAATTTAAAACGTGGCAAGATAATTATTTATTTCGACAATTCAAAATAAATTTTTTGATAAAAAGTTTTTTACAAACGATATGTTTATTTTTGCATATCGAAAATGGTTAAAATGAGGGGAAAAAATTAATTGACGTTTTTGAGGAATTAAATAAAAAATTCAATCTCGCTGTAAATGATATAATCATAGAATTTAAAAAAACTAAAAAAAATGAAAAATAAATTTTATCTGATAATATTATATTTTCCAATCTTATTGGTTAATTTTTTTATAATCGGTCTATCGGTGCCTGTAAAAGAAATCATTGAGGAGTTTAATAAGGAATATCCGTATGTCAATATTTTGCCTGAAGCATCAGGAAGTGTTGAATGTGTGAGAAAAATAACCGAGCTCAAACGTTCGTGCGATATTATAATATCCTCTGATTACAAAGTAATTGATAATCTGTTAATTCCTGATTATTCTGACTGGAGCATAAAATTTGCAAGCAATGAAATGGCTATTGTATATAATGATAAATCTCTTTACAAAAATGAAATTAATAAAAACAACTGGTATGAAATATTATCAAAAAAGGACGTCATTTTTGGAAGAGCAGACCCAAATTCCGACCCGT
Source organism: Bacteroidia bacterium (assembly GCA_016209245.1). Taxonomy (GTDB): domain Bacteria; phylum Bacteroidota; class Bacteroidia; order Bacteroidales; family BM523; genus JACQWN01. The sequence goes on along the minus strand of JACQWN010000224.1, from coordinate 12,862 downwards.
GTGGATACAGGTCTGTTATTACAACTAAATTGGCAGAAAAATGTTATAAAAAACCAGGGCTTGCAGCTCTATTACTTAATAAAGATATAAACTTTATCCGCCCTAAAGAAGTTGATTTACTTGCTCTTTTAGAAACACATACGGTTGACTATATTTTTTTATACCGTTCAGTCGCCGAACAGCACAAATTAAATTATATTATTTTACCTGATGAAATAAATTTGAAGAAACAGGAAATGGCTGACATATATGCAACCGCTTCAATAGAAATCACAGGGAAAAAGCCCGGAGAAAAAATTATCCAGAAAGGTGAACCGATGATTTACGGTTTGACAATTCTTAAAAATGCGCCAAATTATAAAACGGCAGAAATATTTACGCAATTTTTTCTTTCAAAAAATAAAGGTATGGCTGTTATGGAAAAGAACGGACAACCCTCATTAGTGCCTTGCAAAACGTTCTTTTTCGATAAAATACCTGTTGAATTGCAGAAATTTGTTATTAAATAAAATACTTATGAAAAAAATAAAAATAAGCTCATTGATTTTGTTTTTGTTAATTTGCTATAATGCAGTCGCCCAATTTTCAGTCACCGGTGAACTGCGCCCAAGGTTTGAATATAGAAACGGGTATAAGCAGTTACGTGATTCAAGCACAACGACGGCTTGTTTTGTAAGTCAAAGAACAAGATTGTATGCATATTATAAAACAAATAAATTAGCAGCAAGAATAACATTTTATGATGCCAGAATTTGGGGCGATGAGCAATTAAAATCTGATATTCCTGGTATAGGTTTATATGAAGGTTGGGCTGAATTATTACTGTTTGACAGTCTTTCTATGCGAATCGGAAGACAGGAATTATCATATAATAATAACAGATTAATAGCCACATCAAGCTGGTCTCAGAAAGGTGGTCCCTCTCATGATGCACTTTTGCTGAAATATAAAAAAGGTACATGGAGTGCAGATTTTGGCGCTGCTTTTAATCAGTTGAAAGAACAAACTTATGGAACAGATTATTTCGTACAGGATAATTACAAAACTCTGAATTTTTTATGGTTAACAAAGAACTTCAACAATTTTAAGTTGAATGTTGCAGGAATCAGCGATGGATTTCAGAAAAGAAATACTCATAATACATTGTATATAAGAGGAACTTATGGAGGTATTGCTGAATATAAATATAGTCGGTTTTGTTTTGCATTAAGAACTTTTCTGCAAACAGGCAAGGATACTGCAGGAACTGATATAAATGCATATTTTTTTAATATGCATATTTCTTATAAACCCACAAAAAAACTGACACTTTTAGCGGGGCTCGAATATATATCCGGAAATCATGCGACTGACACATTAAATAATGAAGTAAATTATTTTTCAACATTGTATGGTTCCACCCATACATTCAACGGTAATTTGGATTATTTTACCGATATTCCAAAGCACACAAAATTAGCAGGATTAGATAACGGATATATATTCTTAACTTATAAACTGAATGACAAAATTTTATTGAAAACCGATTTTCATTACTTTATGTTGCAAAATAATTATGTATATGACAGTATTATAATTGACAAATACCTTGGTTCAGAAATTGACGTGTCGTGTAAAATTGATTTTTCAAAAGAAATAAATCTGCAGTTTGGTTATTCAGTAATGTTTGCCGAAGATGCAATGGAAATAATTACAGGCGGGGATAAAGATTTGCTGCCTTACTGGGGCTGGGTTATGTTAACTGTGAAACCTGAAATATTCCTGCAAAAATAATTTTTTAATAATCCGATGATATTACGGTTATGACAATAAAGATATGAAAAAACTTCCGTTGCTTCATCTTGTTTTTATATTTGCCGGGGGACTTGTGCTGCTGTTCATCATTGCGCCACTGGTTGGAATGGTACTTAGAACCACGCCATATCAGTTATTTGATGCATCAACCGATCCTGAAGTTCAACGTTCTGTATTGCTCACACTTCTTGTTTCGCTTGGCGCTACATTTTCATTCGCTCTTGCCGCCGTGCCGCTTGCTTATCTGTTAGCGAGAAAGAATTTTTTTCTGAAAAGGCTGATTTTGGCTATAATAAATATTCCAATAGTAATACCACATACTGCAGCAGGAATAGCTATTTTAGGTTTTATATCGAGAGATTCCGCTCTTGGAAAACTTGCCGGGGGGATTGGACTTTCATTTATCGGCCATCCGGCGGGAATTGCCCTTGCTATGGCATTTGTCAGCATTCCTTTTCTTATCAATGCGGCGCACGACGGATTTATGTCTGTCCCCGAGAGGCTTGAAAAAGCCGCATTGAGTCTTGGCGCATCGCCTGCCCGGGTTTTTTTAACTATTTCACTTCCTTTAGCTTGGAGGTATATACTTTCCGGCTTGATTATGATGTTTGCCAGGGGATTGAGCGAGTTCGGCGCAGTGGTTATTGTCGCTTACCATCCGATGATAACGCCTGTTTTGATATATGAGCGCTTTTGCGCTTTCGGACTGTCGTATGCAAGGCCTGTAGCTGTTATATTTATTGCCGTATGCCTGGCGTTTTTTATTGTTTTAAGGATAATAAGCAAAGAAAAGAAAGATGCTAGTACCTAAAAATTTATGAATTTTAATATAAAATATATGACTAACCCCGTCTTTTAAGGCGGGGGTTAAAAAAAGCAACATCTTTGCTCCCATCCTCTGCGAAATTTTGAAAATTTTCAAAATTTTCAAAATTTCGCAGAGAGAGGTCGGAGAAAGACATTTTTTAGTGTCCCCGCCCTGAAGGACGGGGTTAGTCATATATTTATGATACGAATTAAGGGTTGAAAAATGCCAAGAAATGATAATTCTTTTTAATTAAAAAACATGCTTGAATTAAAAAATATAAACAAACGACTTGGCGATTTCAACCTGAAGAATATTTCTTTTTCCGTCAGGCAAGGGGAATATTTTGCCCTGCTTGGTCCTTCAGGAGCAGGAAAGTCTATTGTTCTTGAATTGCTCGCCGGATTAATTGAACCCGATAAAGGAGAAATATTTTTAAACGGGGAAAATATTACCACCAAAAATATTCACCAACGGAATTTGGGAATTGTTTTTCAGGACTTGTCTGTTTTCCCGCATCTTTCGGTGGCGCAGAATATTGTTTATCCATTGAATAGTCAAAAAATTACGAAGCAAGAAAAAAAAGCAAAAGTTCAAAAAATTGCTGAAGAATTTAATATTTTGCATTTACTCGACAGGAAACCCGCGACACTATCGGGTGGCGAGCTTCAAAGGGTAGCTATTGCCCGTACCCTGATTAAAAATCCATCCTGCCTGTTACTGGACGAACCTTTAGGATCGCTTGACACTGCATTAAAAAATGATTTTAAAAGTATGCTTCGGCGGTTAAAAGGGGCGGAACGAATAATCGTACATGTAACTCACGATTATGAAGAAGCCGTATCGCTTGCCGATAAAATAGCAGTCATCCATAATGGAAGTATTATCCAGTCAGGAACCCCCGATGAAGTTTTTCAAAATCCGGGTTCTGAATTTGTAGCAGGTTTTACAGGTATAAAGAATTTTTTCAGAACGGAGCTAATTGAAGAAGCCGGCGGCGATTCAATTGCAACCATAAACGGGCAGTTTCGCATTTATCTCACAAGCGCAAAAGCAGGCGAAAAAGGTTTTGTAATGATAAGGAGCGAGGATATTATTATTTCTGAAAAAAAGCTGGAATCGAGCTTAACTAATCAGTTTGAAGGCAATGTAGAAGAAATATATCCAACCCCCGCAGGAATCGAGGTGGTTGTCAATGCCGGAGTTATGCTGACAGCACGAATAACAAATACATCATATAGTAATCTGGCAATAAGGAAAGGGCAGAAGTTGTGGGTCAGCTTTAAGGCGACGGCGGTGAGATTTATACTGTCTTGATAGAAGATTGCTAAGCAATCTTCTATCAAAGAAAACCCCTATTTACCACACATTGGGGTAAATTAATGGAAGCTTTAATAGCGCCTTCGAGCTTAAAAATATTTCGTGAACGAGGCATAGATGTAGAACGTACATTTACGAATATAAAAATAAAAGGTAAAAAAAGGAATGCTGAATTTGATGTTGTTTTAGGAAATGGGCGTGAGATAGTAATAATAGAGGTAAAGACAACAATGAATGTAGAGAAAGTGAACGAATTTTTAGAAAAGTTAAGCAGGATACGGGAATATTTCCCCGAATATAGTGAAAAGCAGATATATGGTGCCGTAGCCGGTATAAAATACGAAGAGAATTCAGACAAATATGCATATCGTAATGGTTTATTTGTAATAGTAAACAGTGGTGAAGGATTGATAAAAATAGCTAATAGCAGGAAATTCAAGCCGGCTGCTTTTTAAGGTTTTGGTCTGACCAAAAGATAGGCGCTGTTAAACTGACAATTATTATCACTCACCCATCCATTCAAATGAATTTCCCATGCAACTGAACCTGCATCCCAATCTTTCCATGGGCTTGTAAATACTTTTCCGGTTTGAGTTGCAGCTACAGTCCATGAATCAGTATTGAGAATCGGATAGGATTGAATTGTGCCATTATGAGCTCTAAGTTGAAAATTAGTGGTTCCGGATGTTACACTTGGCGCCCTGATTATTAATTTAACCTGAACCTGACCATCAGGATCAATGATAGCAGGTTCAAAACCTGATTCACAGTTTGATAGATCCTGCCCACTAGTATTGTTCATCAAATAAAGATCATCTTGCCACAGCGGGATTGTATAAACAATTGACGACCAACTTAGATTTCCTGAACCGTCTGTTTTAAGAACCTGTCCATCGGAACCGTCATCAGCAGGAAGCGTAAGAGTTATATCTTGAGTCATAGCTGCATTAGGATTAACGATAACTTCATAATCAGTCGCTCCTTGTTCGGAATATATTCTTAATTGGCCGTCAAGACCAGGATATCCTGTTCGTATTGCACCGTTGACATCTAATGGATAGGCAGGCGCATTTGTTTTAATGCCCACGTTGCCTGCTCCTATTGCAGTGCCGGTGCCAAAACCGCCTGTGGCAAAAATAAGATTGCCGATAGAAAGCTGGTTGCTGTTGGCAGCAACAGGTGCATCTACATCATACCCGATAATAATATTATTAGTTCCGGTACTAATATTATCGCCTGCTGCATAACCTAAACCCATATTTTCTGCTCCTGTTGCCAGCAATAAGGAATTATACCCGATAGCTGTCTGTCCTGAAGCAGTTGTGCTTGCTCCTAATGCATCATAGCCCAATGCTGTATTATAGTCACCATCTGTAATAGCATCACCGGCAGTATAACCTACTGCCGTATTTCCTGCTCCACCTGTCACATTTGCAGCCAATGCATTATATCCAATTCCTACTAATCCTGATACAGTTGTATTTGCTCCTACCGCATCCCTTCCTATTGCTATATTATATGTCCCAGATGTAATAGCATCTCCGGCTCCATATCCTAATGCGATATTATGATCACCATCGTTAATACTATAAAGTGCTGCTCTCCCAATAGCAATATTGTAATCGGTGTTTATATAATCAATGCTTCCTTTCATTGCATCCAAGCCTAGTGCAATGTTAAAGTCATTGCTTGTGGTAGCATAATATAAAGTTCCATATCCGGCGCCGATATTAAATGTACCTGTACTATTTGAATATAATGCATTTGTTCCTATAGAAATATTATACTCCCCTGTTGTTGTTGAATAGCCAGACTTATATCCTACACCTATATTAAAATCACCACCACTAATATTATGAAGCGTTTCTCTCCCGATAGCAATATTGTGGTCTGTATCTGTATATGCACCGGTTCCTTCCATTGCTAAAAAACCTAATGCGATATTGACGTCATTCAAGCCTGTACCATAATACAGAGCATTATTTCCGGCTGCAATGTTATACGTCCCTGTAGTATTTGAATATAATGCATTTGTTCCTATAGAAACATTATCCAGTCCTGATGATGTTGAATAGCCAGACTTATATCCTAATGCTACATTAGAGTTACCATCACCCATATTATAAAGCGCTTCCCGTCCAATTGCAACATTGTTGTCTGCGTTTACATAAGCAGCGCTTCCCATCATCGCTCCATAGCCAAGTGCAACGTTATAGTCATTGTCTGTTGTACCGTTATATATAGTCATATATCCAACTCCAATGTTATATATACCAGAACTATTTGAATATAATGCCTGTCTGCCGAAAGAGATATTATCATTACCTGTTGTTATTGAATATTGAGATTCATAGCCCATACCGATATTATAGTCGCCAGTACCGCCACTAATACTGTACAAGGTGCTTCTCCCGATGGCAATGTTATCAACCGCCCCTGAATAAACCACTCCTGGTCCGTACATGGAATTATATCCGATAGCCACATTATAATTATTTAACGATTGTGCATAATACATAGACTGATATCCTCCGGCAAAATTACCGGCGCCGTCTGTATTTGAGTACAAGGAATTATAACCAACAGCTGTATTTGAAATACCTGAAGTACTTGAAAGCAATGCCTGGTATCCGATACCTGTATTATTACTACTTGTTAAAGTCAAATTCCCGGCATTAACTCCTGCAAAGAAATTGCTTGTTCCGCCAAAAGAATGGATATACGGGTTAGCATCCATTTTAATGATACCATTTGAGGCGGTAGTTACAGGTATGCGGAAACTGCCTGTAATTTCCAGTTGCTCATTAGGAGTTGAAGTGCCGATACCGATTCGGGAATTAACAGCATCTTCATATACCGGGGTTACAGTGCATACAGCATCTGTTCCGTCTGATTTAAGGATACGGCCGGCAGTAGCACAATTTACTATTCCACCGCCGATTGTTGACCACGACAAACCGCCTGTACCATTGGTTTTTAAAAAATTTCCATTTGAGCCGTCAGTAGCAGGCAAGGTGTACATATAGTCGCTTCCTAATATATCAGGAGCTTTGAAACCTGTATAATTTGTCCCATTGACAGTAAGCTCAAGTAAGCGGATAGCACCAGTTTCTCCTGCTGCAATACCATAAGGATAAAACATAGCACTTCCATCTTCAGCAATTCTGAACATAGCAGTTCCGGCATCTTTTAATATTCGAAAAGCACTGCCTGTTCCATCATTATCATCATCAATAGTCAAATCAAGTCCGCTTGCACTGTTTATATTTAATGGATAATCAGTTACCGCTCCGACAGGTCCACGCATAGTCCTTGCTGCAGACCCTGATAGTGTTAAATTACCGTTGAAATCTGCATTTCCTTCTGCATCCACATTTCCGGCTTCGGTAACTTCAAACTGGATTAAATTACTTCCGTTTACAATTTTAAAAGATTCTGTTCCATTATTGTCATTATCAAGATCCATCCTGATACTACCATTATTATACAAATAGAATTGTCCGCTTGCTCCTCCATAAATCTCATTACCCTGCACCCTTGCACTTCCACTGATATCAAGAGAATATAATGGGTTTGTGACTCCAATCCCAACATTACCTCCATTAAGTATAGTAAGCCTTTCGGTTAATGTTAGAGTTCTATCAGTAGTAGTGCCGGTAAAAAAACCCATCCTGGCTGCATCTGCTGCTGTCCCGATTGTTTTAATTAAGCCGGTAAAATAAATTGTTGAGGCAGTAACGCCTCCGGTTTTAAAAGCAATTTCGGTATTCACATCTGCCGCAAGCGCCGTATAATTGTGAATATCAATTAAGGCATAACCGGAATTAAGTGTTTTTTTCACTTGTAAAAGGCCATCTGTCGCCGCCGTTCCGGGAGTTGCAGAAGCATCATCGCTGAGTAATATGTTCTGACTGTATGTCAGATTTCCCGATTGTATCAGAAGATACAACGCTGAAAATTTTATTAATGTTTTCATATCTTAATTCGCATTTTTAATTATTTTATATGTTTCATTAAAATTATCATTATAAAAACGAAGCAGGTAAATTCCGGAAGCAATATTCTGCCAGCCACAATTAATATAATTGATACCATTATTCAGATATATCATATCGCCGGATAATTGCTGTCCTCTAATATCATACAACGACAAGCTGAAATATCCATCACTTTCCGAAAAGACAGTGAAAGCGCCATCTTCCGATATAGAGGATATGTAACGGATAACCTCTTTCTCAGGCATTCCTGTACAATGTATAGCTACCTGGTCATATTCGTGAATAAGACCGTCAAAATCAACGGACTGTAACCGGTAATAAACAGTGGAATTTTGAATCTCCCTATCTATAAACTGATACGAAAGAGGGCTGTTTGAATACCCTGCGCCTTTAGTGATATATATCTGCAACCAGACATTTCCATCGGCAGAGCGTTCAATTATGAAATAGTCGTTGGCTGTTTCCGATAGTGTTACCCAAGTTAAAATTACTCCGTCATCACGGCATCCGGCAGTAAAAAATAATAATTCAAGTGGCAGTGGCCAACTGTCTGAGCGCCCTATTGCTAAATCGGAAAAAGATGTTAATGCTGAACGTTTTGCTGTTACCGGGTCGGTTGAACAAGATGTATTGCAGCTTTGTGTGGCATTTGAATGTGTCCCTTCGGTTGTAATCCAGTTCGAGCCACCGTCGGCTCTTTTAAGTAGCGTATGTTGGTTTGCAGTCGCGCCTCCGTTGTTATGCCCCACCGATGTACATGTAATATCATATTGTATAGCGCTAGCATTTGTCTGAGTAAAAGACCAATAACCACCAACATCTGCCGAAGAATTAAGAATTGTAGTAATTGGTGTTCCATCAACATTCGTATTTGAAGGCAATGTTCCAAATGGAGTTGCATGTGTAAATTTACCATCAATATAAACATTTGCCCCTGTCAAGCTTGTTAATTCAATTTTCGACAACTCATATTTTGCTCCGGAATTAAATGCTCCCAGAGGAAAATCATATGTTGTAGCGTTCACAACATACCGTCTTAAATTACCATTAATAAATCCTGGTGAAGTGGGGCTTCCTGCTGAAGAATGACCTGTTATTGCTCCTGCAGATGTGTTATTGATTATAATATAATTATCTGACAATGTAGTAATTGTTCCATTGTTGATATTTGTAAGAGTCAGAATTCCAGTAGAAGATGTTCCTATTAGTGCATTTTTCCCGGAAGAATTTAAATTAATTGCTGTTGTCCCTGATGCAACTGTGTTATTGATTTTCAAATTATCAAAATTTGTATGCTGAGCACCGCCTATATTTTGCGTTACAGAACCGATAAACTCAACAGTTCCGTTTGCATCAATATTTGTGAAAACTACATTGGCGGCATCAGTTGCATCATTTGTCCAGTTACCTGTCAGCTTAATATCTCCATTATTTTTTATTGTTCCATGATAAGCATTGTAAGATTGATTTGTATAATTGCCGTTATTAATATATATAAGGCCTCCGCCGTTATCAGCAGCATTAGTATTGACAATATTAATACCTGCGTTGACAATGCCCTGAGCAATACTCTGCAACGATATAATAAAAAGGAATAGTATAAAATATATTTTATTTTTCATTTGATAATATTAAACAGCATATCCTTATACGTTTAATTTTGAAATTTGTTATAGAGTTACAATATTTTCTTTGTAATTGTTTTGCCTGAATAATTCATGAATTTTTAGAATAAAATTTATGAATAATGCAAGGTTAGGTCATTGTTATTTCATACGGATTAATATGAACAGTGAAAATCCGTAACATCTGTGTTATCTGTGTTCTATTCTTAATTATTTGCTGAACTCAATTATTAATCAGATTAAAGAATAATAATTTAAATTACCTGTGAAAAAGTTATATTTGCAGCAAGAAAACTATAAAAAGAAGTAACTATTTCACGGCAATATGATAACCTTTGAACAAGCATATAACCTCGTAATGCAGAACACTTTTTCATTAAAACATGAAAGAGTTGAATTAACTGCTGCAACAGGGCGTATTTTAGCGGAAGACATTTATTCCGACATGGATATGCCGCCATTCAATAAATCGGCCATGGATGGTTATGCCTGCCATAAAGAAGATCTGAAGGATGAGCTTGAAGTGATTGAAACAATACCTGCAGGCAAGGAACCGCAAAAAATAATAAACAAGGGGCAATGCGCTAAAATTATGACAGGCGCTATGGTGCCTGACGGAGCCGATTGTGTGATTATGGTGGAATATATTCAGATTATAGCTAAAAATAAAATTCGATTCTCCGGTCAATCCACAAATATAAACATCTGTTTCAAAGGCGAAGATGTAAAAACAGGAGATTTGCTCATAAACAAAGGCACGCTTTTAAAACCTGCTCATATTGCCATTATGGCATCAGCAGGAATAACAGCCCCTCTTGTCAGCAAACAACCTGGTATTGGAATTATCTCAACCGGAAATGAGCTTGTTGAACCTTTTCAAACCCCTTCTCCTTGGCAAATCAGGAACAGCAATGCATATCAGTTGGCAGCACAGGTAGGCACAGCCGGTGCTGTTTCAAAATATTATGGTATTGCTTCCGATGATGAAAATGATACATATAATATCATAATTAAGGCATTAAATGAAAATGATATGGTTTTGCTCACAGGCGGCGTATCAATGGGAGATTATGATTATGTTCCGGCGGCGCTGAAAAGAGCAGGCATTGAAATAATTTTTAACAGTATAGCCGTACAGCCAGGAAAACCTACGATGTTTGGTAAAAAGGATAAGAAATTTATATTTGGTCTGCCCGGCAATCCTGTTTCTTCTTTTATTCAGTTTGAAATGTTTGTAAAACCATTAATTTATAAAATGATGGCTCATGAATATTCGCCGGTTACAGTCGCTCTGCCTTTGGAAGACGATTACCGGCGGAATAATGCAACCAGAAAAGCATTGCTCCCTGTAATAATAACAGACAAAGGGACTGTCGCTCCGGTACAATATCACGGCTCGGCTCATATACATGCATATATAAAAGCCGATGGAATTATTTATATTCCAATAGGCCTGTTTGAAATAAAAAAAGGAGAGCTTGTCAATGTTCGACAGATATAACAGAAAAATCAGCTATTTACGGATTTCTATTACCGATAAGTGCAACTTGTGGTGCAGGTATTGTAAACCTGAAGAAAAATGTAAATTACTGCGTCATGATGAGATTTTGACTTATGAAGAAATTACAGAGTTCGTAAAAGTTGCAGTCAAATTGGGCATTGAGAAAATCAGAATTACCGGTGGAGAGCCGCTGGTGCGTAAAGGAGTTACCGGTTTAATCAGAATGATTTCGGCGATTCCGGGAATAAACGATTTATCAATGACAACAAATGGTATTATACTTGAGCAATTTGCAAATGCCTTATTCGATGCCGGGCTGCACCGTGTGAATGTCAGTCTCGATACTGTAAATCCCGAAAAATATGCAATAATAACCAGAGGAGGTAATATAAATAAGGTTTTTAACGGAATAAAAGCTGCTCAAAAAGCCGGTCTAAACCCGGTAAAAATTAATTGTGTTGTACAATGTTCTTCGAATGAATCGGATGCTGTTGAAGTAAAAAATTTTTGTAAAGCAAATGGACTGATAGTCCGGTTTATCAGGCAAATGGATTTGCAAAACGGCGATTATTCAGTTGTTGAAGGCGGTGAAGGCGGAAACTGTGCAATCTGTAACCGGATTAGATTAACGGCTTCCGGCCTTGTTAAACCTTGTCTTTTCAGCGATATGGCATACAATATCAGAGAGATTGGAATTGAAAAAGCAATCCGTTCAGCCGTTGAAGCCAAACCGGAAAAAGGTTCTTTTTGTTTTAGTAACAGGTTCTATAATATAGGAGGATAGTTAAGTTTGAAAAAACTTGACATTACTATTGATTATACAGGTTTAAAAACTATTTGTTCCGTTTTTTGTTTAAATTCAATATCAAAATAGTCAAAAACGACATCTCTGCCGATTATCAAATCTTCTATGCCATCGGTTTGTATCCATGCAACTGGTATTTTGAGCGTATGTTCGTCAATGGTGCAATCAACCATTTTCAATATGTATTCAATTGTGCCTCCAATTCCAAGTGCAGTTAAAACGGCATCGTCTGTTCGTTTGATAAAACCGAGATGATTTCCGGTTTCTTTGCTAATTAAAGAGGAATCGGCGCCGCTGTCTATTAAGAAAAAATCATTTATTATGTTTTTATTATTACGGAATTGAACAGGATAAACAGGGCGCCAGTTATGAGTAACCACGCTTTTAAAATAAATGGGGATAAATCTTAACGCTCCAGTATATAAAGGAACATGATAAAAAATATACGGAATGCCCATGGCATCACATTTTTCTTTTAATTCTTTTCGGGAATCACTAAATCCGATAATTCCTTTTTCCGGGTTAATGGCGATCCATTTGCCGGGATATTTTCCTACGATGTCTTTATTTTTATTTACCCAATTCGGGTCTATAGTTATGTTTTGTGCCTTCATTTTCTAAAATTTTTGTTTGGTTCTTTGAATTCCTGATTCTTTGTTCCAACATATTTTTCCTTATATTATATCATTTTTTAGCATTACTGCGAATTTACTATGTTGTACAACTGCAAAAATATTTAAAAATTTAGAATTCTACAATAATTTGTTACAAAAAAGCCGTTTACTTTCTGAAAATATCTTTCTTCTTCACTTCAATAACCTTCCCGAATTTCTCAACCTCTTTAAAGTTCATACTTTTTTTGTCGCCTGCCACAGTAATAATAAGGCTTTTCTCTGCAGTATTTTTTTTGTAAAAACCGGTAATATCTTTAAATTCTAATGTTTTATAGTTTTCAAACCGTTGTTTTCTTGGATCATCCGTATAGCCCTGTTTTCTCCATGAGGAAACATAATT
>JACQWN010000719.1 GCA_016209245.1 Bacteroidia bacterium | reverse complement strand
TAAAATCCCCGATGCGACTGTGTTATTTTTTATTTCAATATTCGTTATTCAAATGTTCTATTGTTCTATTGTTCTATTGTTCTATTGTTCTATTGTTCTATTGTTCTATTGTTCTATTGTTATATTGTTCAAATAATACCTGCAAGTATTGAGAACTTACAAATTTTTTGTTTTTTTTTTTTTTGTCAAAGTAGAATTATATAATTACAAATATAATATTTTAATTTGTTTTGATAAAATGATTTGTATCCTAACTAAACAAACAATCCATTGTCAGATTATTTTGTATCAAGCCGGATGAATAATCGTTCATTTTGGTGCCATAAGTAGTTATTATGGTTAAAAATACAGCTTTACGGGTTCTGGTCTCGGTCTTGAAAGCGTTTATTTTGTTCCGGAGAATACCTGCATACTTTTTATCTATTGTAAATTCGCCAACAGAAAACTTCATTTCGCAAATGTTAATCACCTGGTCATTACGGTCAATCAGTAAATCAATCTGAGCGCCGTTTTCGGATTCCCTGCTTCGCCAGGAAGAGACTGTTGATTGGACTCCGCTTATTCCAAGCTCTTTTTTAATCTGGGGAATGTGCATTAAGCATACCTGCTCAAAGGCATAGCCCGACCAAGCTCTATGCCGCGGATTGTCAATATTATTCAACCAATAATTTTCGGTATTCGCTTTATTGTTCCAAATGAATTGATAATAAAACAAAGAATAAAAATCAATAAGCTGGTAAAGACTTTGTTTAATTTTTTTTTCAAAAGGAGTGTATATCCTGATAAATCCGCTTGCATCCAATTCTTTCAGAATTTTTGAAATACCACCTCCGTTGGGCACTTTTGTATAAGAAATAATTTCATCTCTGGTCAAACCTTTTGCTTTCTTGCTTAAAGCTGCGACTACAGCAATATGATTATCGGAATGTTTAAATAAAGAGGCATATAAATTTTCGAATTCATTTTTGAGCAATCCGTTTTCGGAGAAAAAAAGTAAATCAATGTTTTGAGAAGCGCTTAAACCGGGCTGAACGGCATCAAGGTAATATGGAATGCCACCCATTGCCATATAAATTTCTATAATCTGATACCTGCTTAAGCTAATCTTTTTTGATTTAAAGAACTCCTCACATTCATTCAATGTAAAAGAAGTGATTTTCATTTTTTGCGTAACGCGGTTATGTAAACCACCTTTATTATTTATCAGCTTGTTAATCATCCATGAAGTTGCAGACCCGCATACGATGAGAAGAATATCTTTACGGGCGGATGCCCAACTGTTCCAAAAATGTTCAAGTGCGCTTAAAAAGTCAGATTTAGGAGTATCAATCCATGGCAGCTCATCAAAAAAAACGACCTTCTTTTTATCATGGCTTCCTTCTAATAATTCTATTAATTGCTGAAATGCCAAAAACCAGTTACCTGGTACAGGCACATTCATTACCCTGCTGCAGTGTTTCGACAAGGAAACATGAAAATTGATTAATTGCTGTTTCATGCCGGTATTGGATAAGCCGGTAAGCTGAAAAGTAAATTTATCCCCGAATGTCTCGCGTATCAGAAAAGTTTTACCTACCCTTCTTCTGCCCAAAATAGCTACAAACTCTGATGTGTCTGATTTCAGAAGAGTGCCAAGGAGCTTTATTTCGTTTTCCCTGCCGATTAAATTAGACATATTTTTCGTATTTAAAAATTGCTGTAAATATACAAAATAATATACATATAGCAAGTTATAATATTATTTTTCGCTAAATGTGCCATTCAGAATATAGATTTAGCGAGTTATAATATTATTCTTCGCTAAATGTGCTTTTTGGAATATAGATTTAGCGAATAATAAATAAGGGCTACTCCCATGCAAACCAGTCAAATTGCAGGTTCTGTGCCCACTGGCCGCCGGCGACATCAACCCTGTAGACGTTGACTTGGAATGTGGTTGTCGTGATATTTCGGGTAGTAACGGCAAATACATCGCTGTAGTCCGCGCCTCGTATAGTAACCATAACTTTTGGGGTAGTTGAAAATGCCGTAGTAAATGTAACGTTCACTAACTTAACGCCACCGGTGTGGGCACCGACAGTAATGGTTCCTGCTTGAATTTTACTGATTTTTGTACCATTATTGACGTAGATTCCACCGTCGAACCAGGCTGGATTCGTGACCCACAAGGCATCATTAACAGCAAAAGCATATTGCTTAGTAGTACTACCGGCGCTTCCGCCCTGGTAGCAATAATTAGTAGGCGTTACGCCTGTTCCCGGATTTTCAATGATTCTAAAATAAGTGCCAGCAACCTTATGGTTGCCATTGATAGTAATATAATTTGCCGAAAAATCGCCGTAAATAAGCGGACTATCGGTACTTGAATTATCAATATATAAACGGTTTGAGCCTGTCTCATCTTCTCCGGCAGCATAGCCTATAAATACATTTCCGCTTCCTGTAGTCCAGCGTCCACTTAGAGAACCTATAAATGTATTTTGATTTCCTATACCATTTGCACCGGAAAAATAACCAATGTTTACATTGTCATCGCCGCTGTCATTTATCTGTCCGGCAAAGGGACCGATGTATATATTATTGCCCCCATCGTACATATCACCGCCTGCATACCATCCAATGGCGGTATTAAAACCACCTGTTGTATTGTAATAGCCGGCCTGATTTCCTATAAAAGTGTTTGATACACCCGATGTATTGCTAAAACCTGCGCCTGTCCCGATAAATACGTTCAATACAGAGGTATTATTATATCCGGCCCGGTCTCCTATACAAATGTTCATATCGGAAGTGTTATTCAGTCCGGCCTGATGCCCGATGATAACATTTCTATCACCCCCAGCATTGTTCCTGCCCGCCTGATAACCCATGAAAACATTTTTAAAACCGGATGTATTGGATAATCCAGCCTCATAACCGAGAAAGGTATTGTAATAGCCGGTTGTATTATTCACACCGCTCTGATGTCCGATAAAATAATTCTGTTTAGTAAGGTTCATTAAATTTTCATCTGTACCGCTCTGGATATTGTTGATAGCAAAACCCGCTACCGTATCACCTATTGAAACTCTGACACTATCCGGTGTTACTCTAAAAAATTCATTGGTTAATTGTTTGGTCAGACTGTAACCGCCGACTGCAAAACCGCTGCGGCTGCCGGCAGCTTTAACGCCGGGATCGTCAAGGACATAAACGCGGACACCTTGGGGATAAACTGCAAAGACCGTATCGCCATCGGCATTTTGGACATTAAATAATGATTTGTTGGCTGGAGCTGCAGCAGAACCTTTGACTTCGACAACGCCATCATTCTTAATAATCATTCTTGCATCTGCTGCAGTCACATTTGTAGCATCTGCAGCGCTGTTGTTGGCTAAAATAAGGTCGCCACGATTATAACTTGTAACGTCTCGGAAAAAAATTCCGCCTTTAAAGGCATCGGGCGTACCGTACGTACCATTTGTGAACCGTATACCGGTCATTACACCGGTAGAAATGTTGCTGTTCTGAATATCAATCAAAACTCCATCAGTACCGTCAACAACAGAAACATCCTGATAGAGATGCAGTTTATGATAAGGAGTGGAAGTGCCAAGCCCGAGATTATCAGTTGAATTTGTCATATAAATATTAGGCGCTGAATAGCTCCAGATACCGCTTGCCGTGCCATAAGTGATATTAACCCAGCTTGTGCCATTATATAAATAAAAACATCCGATTGTAGTATCAAAAACCAGTAATCCTGCTGCCGGTCCTGCTATGGCAGTTCGCTGGGTAGTCGTCAATCTTGGGGCAAGAAAACCTTTGGTTAAAGATTTGACGTCAAGCATGGCTGAACTGTGTGCTGTGTAAGTGTCGTCGTCAGTAATAGCTACATTCTGAGCGTTTGCAAATGTAATTGCAAACATTATTAATACAATTGAAATAGTCCGATAGAACTCACTATAAGTCTTCTTCTTCATTGTTATAATTATTAATAAAACAAATTTAAGTTTTAATTACAACGACAAATATACATATTCGGTTTAAACAAAAAAATAATAAAATTGCATTGTAATGAAGTATAAATTATGGCGATAAGCTGTGATTTTGTCTCGTAATAATCAATCATTCCATTTCTGGTTGTTGTTCATTCTGAAACTGAACAGGCTAAGCCCTTTGCTCCATTGCCTTTCGACAACTTCCCCGCTAATTATGCTCGGTCTTCATCATCATTTGCTTTTGTTTCAATTCCTTTGATAAGTAAATTGTATGCTTTGATTAAGCCACTTACTTCTTTGGAAATGTTTTTAAGTTTTGTCATAGGTTATAATAAAGTAGAGGTAATTCTTTTTTGAGCAACTTTACAATAATCTTCGGAAACATCAATGCCAATATATTTTCTGTCTAAATTTTTTGCTACTACCGTTGTTGTTCCAGCACCATTAAACGGGTCAAGAATTATGTCATTCTTAAAACTAAATAACTTTAAAACTCTTGCAACAAGTTCTTCTGGAAACATTGCAGGATGTCCAAATTCTCTCATTTTTCTTTCGGGTGCAATTGACCATTTTCCATAAACCCACTTTTTAAATTCATCTTCTGTAATGTCTGCGTTTGAACTATCACCATCTTTTTTCAAAGTTCCTTTTATGAAAATTTCCAAAAATTCCCAAGTGTATTTTAAATACGGTTTACTCGGGTTTTTCCAACTACCCCAAGCAGTGTATTTACAGTTGTAATTATTTTTCTCCCAAAGTATTTCTCCTTTCCAGATGAGTTTTTTCTGAATGAAATAATTACTAATTAAATGATGGCTTGGAATGTAGTCGGAAAATAATGGCTGAACATTTATAATTATTCTCCCACCATATTTTAAAACTCTGATGCACTCGTCAAAAATTAAAAATAGTTTATTAGTTTATAAGTGTCCATATTTTTTTACAAAGTTAGTTTTTTATTTTAGGCATATTCGCTAACGGGAACGGGTTGCTACCGTGCCGTCATTTTTATACGTATTTTCATTTCAGTAATTAAGGTCAAATATAATCCCTATTTTTCATTTTACCAAATAAGCAGGCATGAAAGCAACCCGATGTGTGCGCCATGAATTAGCAAAGTGCACCCGTCCAAAAGCGCAATAAAAATTTTAAAAATACAAATAAATTTTTAGATGGTATATTGAGCTTGTCAAAAAAAAAAAAAAAGGTGGGTGTTTTTTCCAGTCGAACCGCCGTATCTGTGATGTATTAGGGTAAAGATAATAATTTTGTTAATAACTGAAAACCAATCAGATATTTTTTTTTTCATTTTTCCCCTAACAGACATTTTGAGTAATATATAGCTCATAACTATTGACTATTGACTACTGTATGACTACTGTATGACTACTGTTGCGACAATTTAATTTTAAGACCTCACAGGTTTCTAAAACCTGTGAGGTCT
>JACQWN010000718.1 GCA_016209245.1 Bacteroidia bacterium | reverse complement strand
CGTCCAATTTTTTTTTTTTTTTTTTTATTTTGGAAAAATCAATATATATTACATGTTATTTTTCTCAGTCTAATTTGTCGTAAATATACAAGCCCTTAAATAGCTCCTTATTGCCTTTGAATATCTCCTCAAGTGATGAAACCGTCAATGATTTACCAAAGCGGCGCGGACGGGAAAGGAAATATACACTCCCGCGACTGATTAACTTATAGATGTATTCCGTTTTATCAATGTATAAATAATTCTCATTAATGAGGTCGGCGAAACGCTGCTTGCCGATGGGGAGTTTTTTCAAGATGCCTGACATACCAAAATATTTTAATGTACAATATTATGCAGAATTTCTTTTACAAACAAAAAAATATTATTTTAAGACTCCCTGTTTTTGTATTGCTCATTATGTTCTTGTTTATTTTTCCCTTTTTTGTTACACACTCGAATAATTCAGGCTAAATACTTACTTTTCCTTTTCTCTTACGAAAATATTATAATTTTTTTGTAAATCATTGGATTTGGCATAATAAAAAAGAAAGACAGATGAATCGGTTTCAATAAATTCAAGCGTACAACCTGAATGATCATTTTCAAAAATATCTGAATAATCAGTACAAAAAACAGGATTATTAGCGTGTGGGATAAATGTTTTTCCTCCATCGGTCGAAAGGAATGCTCCAAGCTGAATATCGCCTACATTTCCGGAACGGTCTATGTACATTCTCCCGGTAATATAATGATGCCAGAAACCTGCTCTAAAAGCTTTGGACCCTGCTAAAACAAGGAAAATACTATCATTCCGGCAGCTTATATAAGTGGGTTCACAATTATATGTTGCGCTTTGCCAACCACTGTGCTGACAAAAAACCGGATTACCGGTAAATTTTTTCCATTCCAAAAGATTATCGGAAACAGCCAGTCCTGTATTTTCATTACCATCCGAATCAATGCCATCATAAAAGATGAGGAATTTATCTTTATATTTTATTATTTTAGGGGAAAAACAACCTGCTTGGTCCCATTCACCCTGCTTACCTGGGGAAATTGAAGCTTTATTATTAATATTATATACTTTTGCCGTTAATGAGCCGGAAAAAGCCAATCCGATATGTTTCTTACCATAGCGGTCAAAACCATATAAAACGAAAATCCATTCATTATTATTATAAATAATATCACCAATCATCGCCGATTGCCGGTTTTTCCCATCCGCAGAATATCCGGCCCAACCGGTTAAAATAAAATCTTTTTCAGAAAATACCGGCTTACCGTTGTTAAAAGGCAGCCAGTCGATAAGATTAGTTGATACAGCGATGTAAACATTAGACGGGCCGGTATCAATTCCCTGAATGAACATTGCCCATCTTGAACTATCGCTGTCGTATTCTAAAGCGCCAAGACCAATATTTTTACCTGATAAATCATTCCATAATGAAGGATTAATGATGGGTTCTTTACGCTTTTTTTTGAATCCGGAAGGACATGTATTCCAAAGGACAATTCTTTGACCGTTTGCCGGAAAACCTTTTCCCCTGAGAATATCACCAAGAATAATTGTCTTATCTGCGGTATTAATTTTTACTATTTTTCTAAGATTTTCATTTCCGGCATCATATAATGGTATATTGGAGCCCCAACCTATAAACCATTTCTCTGATATATCGCTTTTCCCCAAAATAAAGCTGTCGGACAAGCTGATTGAAATAATATTGCTATTACCCCCGGCAGTTACTTTTAAATAAATTCCTTCATCGGAATTATCTTCCGATGTATTAACGAGCATTGTTTTTTCATGAAGGGAAAAAGGGAAATTTATTGAAGGAACTTTTTGTTTTGTACAGGAAAAAGTAAAATATACTAGTACTAGTATTATATGTTTATATGATAATTTTCTTAACAAGTTTATCAATCTCTTCTAATCCGGATGCAGGCAAAGAATTTTTTTCATTCTCTTTTGTTACTAAAAATACTCCGCTTGGTATTCTAAACAGTGGTGAAACATTGAGCAAATCCCAAATATTTGTAATCCGGAACCCTGTGGCTTTTCCGCTCCTCGTACTGTCGTGATGGTCGGCGCTGAAAAAACTTCTGGGTAATACAAAAGCAAGCTTTCCATGAGCTTTTAAAAAATAACTGCTGCAATGCGCTAAAAAAATTGCAGCAATTTCAAGATGAGAAAAGCCAAATAAATTTTTAGCTCCTTCGGGCGCAAATAGCGTATTTGCAAGAATAATATTCAGATGAACAGGTTTTTTCGATTTTACTATTTCTTTTCCCAATGCTAACAATAGTGTGGTTTTTGCAATTTGAACGGAAAGGGGGTGAATATCTATTCCGAAAATATTCTCCGATAATTGTTCAACTGAAATTTTCGGATGCAGTCTTTTTAGCCGGTGTATTGCAGCGCGAAGAAATGAACCGCTTCCGCAAGCAGGGTCTAGAATTTTATCTGTAGGTTTAAAGTTGAATTCCTTTACAATTCTTTCGCATAACCAGTCGGGAGTGTAATACTCGCCTAATGCGTGACGTGTATCCAAATCAATTAATTCCTGATAAACTCCTTTTAAAATATCTTCCTCGACATCCTGAAAATCGTAAGTTGAAATTTCCTGTGCAATTAACCTGAAAATTTTTTTGAGGGCTTTAAAGCTCCTTTCATTTTTGAGCCAATAGAAAAAATCATTATCAATAAAATTATGAATGTTGTATTTATGAAAAATGCTGCCGTCAATAATGCCCTGCATTTCGTCTTCACCAATATAATTGTCATTGCTTACAACAGTATAAGCAAGCATTTTGGAAAAAACTGAAAGATAAGTATGTATAATAAAATTATTTTCGCTTGCATCAAATGAACCGTAGACAATACTCAAGAATTTTTTCCATTGCTCAAACGAAACCTGGACTTCTCCATATTTTTTTATATCATGGAAATGAACGGACATTTTCCGTAAACACTCAATAAACACATTGCTTTGATAACCGAATGATTCCTCAACTATTTTAAGTGTCGCTTTTTGTTTTTCCTCTTTGAAAAGAAAACGGTCGATCCAGAAATAAAAATCTTCAGCATTATTTTCATCAAGAGTAAAAGAAGCCGATTCAACTTCATTCAGCTTTAATTTATCTTCTGTGAGTGTTTCTAATCTGTCAAGTTGAGAAATATCGAG
>JACQWN010000717.1 GCA_016209245.1 Bacteroidia bacterium | reverse complement strand
GAACCTCCTGCCGTCGGTGCAGTCGTACTGCTTGCCGGTCCTCCTGCACCTACTGTTCCAACATTATAGTAATAAGTATTTCCTGCTGTAACAGAGTGCGAACCTTTTGCATAAGCACCGCCACCACCACCAGAACCACCGTTAGCGGTACCATTGTTACTACTACCACCGCCCCCGCCGGCTCCCCATGTTTCTACAACAACAGATGTTACTCCGCAGGGAATAACCAATGAACCGGATGAAGAATATGTATATGCAGTAGAGGTAAGTTGAGAATCGGTTAATGGAGTACTTAATGCGCCTTCTCTTACAGCATATACCTGAAAATAATATACCGTATTGGCTGTAAGACCTGTAACGGATGCGGTAACAGAACCTGCGGCTACCTGCTGGTTGAAGGTAAATGTTACATTATCTGTTGAGGTGTAAATAACATAACCACATTCATTTGAGGCATTATCAGTCCAGTTTAAAGTTATTGATGTTGTTGCAATATTTGTAAATGTTAAGCCAGTTGGGGCAGTGGGGGCTGTTTGGGAAAAGGTGTAAATTGTTCTGCTGCCTTCAGCGTCTGAATTTAATCCTGGTATAGCTCCATCAGTTGAATTGTTCACTAAAGCATCGTTTACAGATGCTGCCAAAACAGTAACAGCCGGGGTTGAAATATCAGTTACTGACAATAAACTATTATCCGCGTTGCCAATAGTAAAACCGATTGAAGCGGTTGTATTACTTGTTGTAGTAGCATTATTCATTGCGCCATATACATATTCAATTGCACCAGTATATTCGTATAACCTAACTTGGAAGGTGGACGTAGAACCTGCAGTAGCATTATAAACAAATAAAAAATCTTTCCATTCAATATTCAATACCCGATTGGGAGCTGAGCCGGTTACTTTATAATGAACCTTAGCAATAATTGGATCGGCGCATCCAAAGTCATCCCAAAAAGCGGTTATAATTGGTAAGTCAGTTGTTTGATTCAAATCATTTGTATAGTCCGTAGTCACTACTGTTCCGCCTAATCTTATTAAACCGTTGCAGTTTCCGGAAAACTGAGTATACCTAGTACCCATAAACCAGAAATCAAATCCAATATTCGTAACGGCAGAAGCATTGTCAGCAAGCGTAGATGTAGGAGCAATAAGGGTTGTAGTACCACTGCTCATGTCTGTCAGGGAGCCATTTGTGGCACTGGAAAAAGTATAATTGGCAGTACTTTGCGCCTGCACATTCTCTGTACTGCAAAGCAAAAGCGAAGCGATAGCCACCAAAGCCAGGATGTCTGAGTTTAGCTTGGGGAATTTCTTTTTGATAAACAGATAAAAATATTTCATAATAAAAAATTTATACAACATTTATATTTCAGTAAATTCAATAAATTCTTTTGGGTAATGGCTCATGTCAATATCTTCTTTTTCGGGAATAAGAATAATACCCCATTGCTGCATGAGAAGCGCACCAATAAGTATATCTATTTTTTTTCCGTCTTCATCATCTCCTATTTCGTCGAGTACAAATGCATTCGTATTTACCTCGTATCCTTTAATTTTACACTTCAAATCGCAATACTTTTTTATTGAATGAGTTTTACCGCCCAGAGAAATGGGCTTTAAACTCTCAAATTCACCAATCCGCAATTGCGCAGAAACTTCTTTTGTAACATAAGTATTTCGGGCTCCGTTATCAAATAAAGCCCAATGTTTTATTGTACCCACTTCAATATATTGTCTTATTCTTCCCATTGTCGCTTGTTTATAATAATATAGTTATTTTATTTCCTTCACAGACTCTACTTCAAATTTACTGTTAATGTTATATATTTTACCGGCTCTGTCATTTATCTTTTTGTTTTTCTCATATTCCTTCACTTTTTCTTCAATTATTTTACGTTCCTCATGGGTAACATATTCTTTTGCCAAACCCTTTTCATCCAAAACCTCAAAAATTATCACCTGTTCAAGAATAGTTGTATCTTGCTTGTTATTATTAATAACTATATCAGTTTTCTGATGAATATAGTTAGGATTCAAGAGTGATTGAACTTTCTCTTCAATGATAATTAATTTAGTTTCTTCTTTGATTCCCTCCTTAAGTTCAGTTCCAACTTTAGGTTGAATAATATCGGTATCGTTACCATTAACATCAATATTTATTTTTTCCGTTTTTAAAATAACGCTATTTGAATCAACTAATTCTTTTTGATTATTATTAGTTTGTCCTGCTGCCATATTAGTAAAAACAAGGCATAATAACACTATTATGGTTGATGATTTTAAAATCACAATAAAAAATCTTATCTTTTTCATAAATTTAACATTTTTAATTATTATAAAATTCTATCAGGTTAAAAAAATCAGTTTTTTCCGCATTTTTCAGCCTGCTGTTTTGTACTAAATCCCTTAATCCCTTGCATAGAAGGGATGTTTTCCTGGTGAATATATTTTTTACCATCAGCAAAGATTTCATAACCAAAAGTATTTTCGGGTGCAGGGATAACTGTAACCGTATAGTTAGTTTTCGGTTGATTATTGTTCTTGTTATCCATAGTATTTATCTGGTTTTGTGCAAAGCAGAAAGTAGAAAAAAATAAAGTAAAAAAAACAAAAACAGTCGAAAAAATTATATTATGTGATAGTATTTTCATACTAGTATTTTTACGTTATAATTTATTATTTGTTTCATAAATATTTAAAAATAGTATCTATTTAGGTATAAACGTTATTATTTCACCGAAGTACGAAAAAAATACGAATTTACGAATTACGAAAGGGTACGCGGTTGGCAAATTCGTAATTCGTAAGTTCGCAATAAATTCGTACTTCGTTGGGATAATATCCGTATGAAATAACATTGACCTAAATAGTTACTAAAAATATCATTAACAATTTTATCAAATTTATAATATATTCACTCTCCTCACTGCCGAATATACCGCATTACACGAACCATTAATGACCTTTGCCCTGTAATATCGCGTTACTGTCGCTTTGAACTGGTACGGCTGATAAGTTGCCCCGGGTACATCGCTCCATACAACATTGTCAACTGATTCCTGCCATTGAAGTGTTCCTGTATAAACAGGTAAATCAAGCGAAACTGAATCGTTATAATTTACGCAAATATCATAGGGCTGGTCATAAACAGTAGCTGTAATGCTGGTGCGGGAGGCGGTTGTGCATCCTGCATTGGTTGCATCAACATAATAGGTTGTTGTTGAGGATATATCTGGGGTTGTATAACTTGTTCCTGT
>JACQWN010000716.1 GCA_016209245.1 Bacteroidia bacterium | reverse complement strand
CCTGCAATATTACTTTCCCTGTATATATTATATTGAGCAATTCCTGTCTGCTGTACCTTTTCCCATACAATAAAGTTTTTCCCGGTAGCGCTGTCAACGGAAACTAAGCAGATTGGCTGGTACTGCGGAACTATTGCATTTACCGAGTCGCTGAATATTCCTTCGCATCCGGCGCTGTCGGTAACTGTAAGGCTGTAAACGCCAGCGCTTAGTCCGCTAATATCTTCGGTTGTTTCACCGTTCGACCATAGAAACGAAGCGTAAGGAAGCGCCCCGCCGGTCACTGTAACATACATAGCGCCGTCGCTACCGCTGCAGCCGGTATTTATAACCGAATCGGCAGCAATCTGCGGACCTCCCGTGCTGCTTATGTTTATGCCTGTTGATTTTACTTTGGTACATCCATTTGTGTCGGTTACCGTAAGAGTGTATGAACCGGCAGCAAGGCCACTGAGCGTAGCCGAAGTTGCGCCGGTTGACCATGATATGGAATACGGAGAAACGCCACCCAAAATTATCACCGAAGCCGTACCATTGGCTAAGCCGCAGGAAGCATCGGTTGTAGTTACTGAAATTACGATATTCTGTGGCTGCGTAACGACAAAGCTTTCTACCGCCTGGCAACCGTTATCATCGCTCATGATAAGGTCATACGTTCCTGCGACAAGACCACTGAGCGAAGCCGAAGTGGCGCCATTTGACCAGTCATAAATGTATGGCGGCGTACCGGAAACCACTGTAATATCTATTGAACCACTGTTTTCGTTGTAGCAGGAAACATCCGTAATAATTGCTGTAATTTCCGGTCCATCGCTTTCGTCAATGTTTGCGTATGAAAAGTTTGTGCAACCGTTGGCATCGGTTACTGTAACTAAAAAAATGCCACCGTGAAGGCTGTCAATTTCAGCAGCAGTTTCACCTGTGTTCCACTGGTATGTGTATGGCGATGTTCCGCCTGTTGCTATGGCTGAGGCATAGCCCGTTGAATCGCCGCAGGCAGCATCGTCGGCGGCGATATTTATTGTAATGGGCGTCGGTTCGGTTATCGTTGCCGAAACCACTGCGGTGCAGCCGATGGCATCGGTGACCGTTACGGTGTATATACCGGCAGAGACGCCCGGATTAGTAGAGACGCCCAAATTGGACGTCTCTACTAATCCGTTATTCCATAAATAAATATATGGCGATGTGCCGCCAGTAACCGTAACCATAGCAGAGCCGTCGTTGCCTCCATAGCAGGATACATTAACAGCGGTTATCATTGCCGATATTTCGCACGAAGGCAGAAATGGCTGGTGAAAGCCCTGCGAAAGCGTATAATTTGCGTCGGTATAGGTTTTTATGGCTAGTTCGCCTAAAGTCCAGCATAGTTTCCAGTTGGAGCTTGTATAATCACTTCCTGATGTAGAAACTACTTTCTGAGCCAAGATATAAGGCAACCATGAGCTAACAATTAAAATCATAAAAATTTTTTTCATAATCATTTATTTATAGTAAATTTGCACTATTGAAACAAAAAGTATCTGTTATGAACCTTAATGCAACATTAATAAAGGGTAAAAACCTTAAAGAACCTATGGTTTTGTTTCCACTGAGCCAGTACCAAAAACTAATGGAATACATTGAAGATATTGAAGACCGAATGAGTGTAAAGCAATGTGAGAATGAACCTGTTTTTGATTTTAAGCAATTGCTTAAAAAACTTGATAAGAAAAAAGGTTTTAACCGAAAATTGTAAAATACCAGATGTATTCCATTGTATATAAAAAAGGAGTTGAAAAACAACTTGAAAATTTGCCGAATAGCGATTACGTTAGAATAACGGAAAGAATCCTCGAACTTGCTGATAATCCCAGACCACACGGATGTGAAAAACTGAAAGGCAGTGTTAACGAATACCGTATCCGGTCTGGTAAATACAGGATTATTTACACCATAGCCGATGAAATACTTATTATTACTGTTATCAAAATTGCCCATCGTAAAGATGTTTACAGGTAAATTATTTTTTTTCTTTAAGCATATTAAAAATTTTGTAATTTTGCATTCCGCATGTGCGGGATTAATCTTACTTTAAAATGAGACAAATTTCTATACCTCTCAACGACGAAACATTTTCTCTTTATCTCAGGGCAAGCCATGAGAAAAAGAAGAAAGCCGAATTCCTTATCGGTCTTTGGCTGAAAGATTTTTTCAAGAGTAGAAAAAAAGCCCAGAAAGAGTTTTTTGAAATAATGGAGCAAACAGGAAAAATTGCAAAAGAACGCGGAATGACGCCTGAAATTCTTGAACAAATTCTGAATGAAGAAAGCTGATAAATTTTTATCATTGGCTAAAGAAGTAATTGCATCTGCCCTTATTACCAATGACAAAGACCTGTTAATATTAAATCCCTTTAAAAACATTCCTGTTGTCACACCTGATGTGTTTTTGAAATTATTCGTCAATCATTAATCGTAATTTCATTCTCAAAACTCAAATCCTTTTACTTTGTTTTCTTAACGCTGTCAGGAGCTT
>JACQWN010000640.1 GCA_016209245.1 Bacteroidia bacterium | reverse complement strand
TGTTTACCGAGTCAATAACCTACTATCAGAAAGCGATGCAGCTTATGCCCTATTCAGTAGAAGTCAGACTTGGTATGGTTTATCCTGCATCGGCTTTGGGTAATTGGGATCAAGTACTTAAACTTTATCATGAAATACTTGGTATTGACCCTAACAATTCAGTTGTCAACTACCGTTTAGGTTTAATTTATTACGGCAGGGAAGATTATACTACCGCATTCAAATATTTTGAAAAAGTCGTTAACATGTATCCATTTGGCTACGATGCTTTGATTATGTATGCCTGGACTAATTTTAAACTTGGAAAGTTAAGGGAAGCAAAAGCACTGTTTAACAAAGTCCTGCTTCTTTCGCCGGATGATACTTCTGCAAAAGAAGGTTTAGGATTAATTAAATAAAATACTATTTTGTTTTTAAAAGGTGAATAAGCCTATCGTTAATCGCTGTTCTTTTCTTTAATTTCCCTGATTGTTTTCTCCAGGCCTTGCTTATACGATGGATATTCAGGATACCAATCCAATATTTTTTTCGCTTTTGAGTTCGACACTCTGCAATTCGTTCGAAGCACTTCGTAAAAATCTTTTCCTAATACCATCTTGATAATAAATCCCGGAATATGTCCAGGCCGTTTTTTATTCATCACTTGAGCCATATAAATTACAAAATCCTTTTGAGTCACCGGACTATCGTCGGCTATAATAAACTTTTCGCCGATTGGCAGCTTTTCGATTGCTTTAATAATGGCTCCTGCTGCATCTCCTGCATAAATATTCGGAAGAAAATTATCGCTTTTCCCAATTATTCTAAATCGTCCTTTTTCCATCATATTATACATAAAACGGAAAAGCCCGCCATTGCCGTAAATTCTTCCGTAAATTAACTGAACGATTTTAGGATTATTGGCTTTGATAGCATTATTTACCATTTCATCCGTATCCATTCCAATCTCCGTGAGACCAATCCTGTATATTGGCCAGGTTTCATCTGCAGTTTCATTTTTTTCTGTCTTATAGCTGGTTCCTCCGGGTAAGATAACGGGAATATTATAATGAATTGCCAACTCCATTGTATTGCGAAAAAAATCATTTGTTTCCTCCCTTAATTCCGCTTTACGTCTTTTAGTCATTCTTTGGCCTGGTTTCACACTTGGCATAGCAAGTAATACAATAATATCAAGTCTTTCTGGTAAAACGTATTTAAAGAATTCAGGTTCTCTAATATCACCTATAATACTATGAGCCCCTGATTTCTTAATTTTTTCGATTTTATTTTCGCTTCGGGTTAGGACAAAAACTTCATAGTTTTTCTCAACTAATCTTGGAAGTAAATAGCTTCCAACTAATCCGGTACCACCAATAACTAATATTTTCATAATGTTATTCTTTTACAATCACTTATTCAATCTCTTCCATCGTGTAACTATCAACAACCCTATAAAAGTAATAAGACCATTATATATTAAGAGTTCGAAACCGATTTCATAAACAGTAAAATATTTTACAATTGCTTTTAAGCCAATACAAATAAATGGTGACAAGATAGCAACAACAGGAACAAATTTATCGTGCGGTTGCAATTTCGTAAATAATCCATAAGCATACATGCCAAGTAAGGGCCCATAAGTAAAACCGGCGTAAGTAAAAATAGCGGATATTACATTCCGGTCGTTCACAACTCTAAAAATCAGAATTATAATTACCATAATGACTGAAATCATTATATGGGTTTTTATTCTTATTTTCTGAAGTTTTTTTTCTTCAAGATTTTTAGTATTTAAAATATCAACGGTAAACGATGTTGTAAGTGCAGTCAACGCTGAATCGGCGCTGGAATAAGCTGCTGCGACTATACCAAGCACAAATAATATTCCTGCTATAGGGCTTAAATACCTTGTTGCTATTATCGGATACAAATTGTCCGATTGCACTGTAATAAGATTCATATCGTCCTGCGCTATTGCTGTATGCTTTGTATATAGGAATAATAATGCTCCGAGACAAAGGAATAACAAATTTACAGGTACAAGTATCATGCTGAATGTAAACATATTTTTTTTTGCATCACGTATATTCCTGCAACTAAGATTTTTTTGCATCATATCTTGGTCCAAGCCCGTCATGACTATACAGATAAAAGCACCACTAAGGAATTGCCAGATAAAATGCCGTTTATCGGCAAGGTCATCAAAGAAAAACATCTGAGAATAGTTGCTTTCCGCTATTTTATTGATAATATCTCCAGGATTAAGATTCATTTCCTTCCCGATAATTATTACGCTTATGGCAACAGCAGCAAGAAAAATAAGCGCTTGTACAATATCCGTCCATATAATAGTCTTTACGCCACCGCGAAAAGTATAAAGCCAAATCAGTAAAATAGTTATGATGACTGTTGCAATAAACGGAACATGCCATGCATCAAAAATCATAATTTGCAGAACATTAGCGACAAGATAGAGCCGGCAGGCAGAACCGACTATTCGTGAGATAAGGAAAAAAGCAGCGCCTGTCTTATACGAGCTAAATCCCATCCTGCGTTCAAGATAAGTATATATTGATGTAAGATTTAATCTGTAATAGGTAGGGAGCAGGATGTTGGCGATTACAAAATATCCAGCAAGATAACCAAGCACCATTTGCATATAAGCAAAATGACTGCTGCCCACCCAACCGGGAACCGAAATGAAAGTAACCCCGGATATAGTTGAACCAACCATTCCTATAGCAACAATATACCATGGCGATTTTCTATTGCCGATGAAAAAGGAAGCACTATCCGCTTTCCGACTGGTGATATATCCTATAAGCAATAAAAGAGCAAAATATGCGAGCAGAATGCTAAAAACGGTAACAGGAGACATAATCGGTTTTTATAATTATTGCGACTTCAAAGATAGTTTGAAATTCTATATTTTTTGTAATTCAGGAATTATTACTTAAATTTACACCAAAATATAGAATCATTAAAGACATTTAATTTACATAATCCTGTAATAAATACAGGGATTACTTATGGAATATTCAAAAATGAAGCAGGCTCGGTAAAAATAGATAATAGAATTTATGAACAGCTTATATATGACTACATGAGTTCAAAAATCGAAACCTCGATGCAAATAGAGAGTAGCAGTTACCAGGGTTTAGTTTATAATTTTAAATTTTTAAATTTTTAATTGGTATGGAAACAGGCGTCCTTCCCTCAAAGTTACTTGATAATGCCGTAACCCAATTTGCAAAGCTTCCCGGTATCGGCAGAAAAACCGCCTTACGGTTGGTTTTACATTTATTAAAGCAGGATACCGAAGATGTAGCTGCATTCGGACAAACTATTATCCGGTTACGCGAGGAAATTTGCTATTGCAAAATATGTAACAATATATCCGACCGTGAAATATGCAATATATGCGCCGATACAACGCGCGATAATAAGCTCTTATGCGTAGTAGAAAACATCAGGGATGTGATGGCTGTTGAAACTACTCATCAATATAAAGGTTTATATCATGTTCTTGGTGGCATTATATCACCCATAGATGGCATAGGGCCAGCCGAACTTAATATTCCTTCTCTTGAAGAAAAAGCTGCTTCAGGAAAAGTTAAGGAGATAATACTCGCACTAAAAACAACAATTGAAGGAGATACTACAAATTTTTATTTATTTAAAAAGCTGAATAAATATCCTGTGGAAATTACTATTCCGGCTCGTGGTGTCGCCATTGGCGATGAACTTGAATTTACTGATTCGGTTACACTTGGAAGCTCAATTATTAACAGAACTTTATTTGAGCCGGTTATTTTAAAAAATGTCGTAGATATGAAACAATCATGAAGCGATGTATAAATTAATAAAATTGTTAATACTCAGCAACCAAAAGAATTGCCACAGATTACACAGACTTCATCTGCCGAAGTTGACTACGTCTGTCGAAGGCAGATTTTTTTTATTTTTTTGTATTTAATCTGTGAAATCTATGGCTACTTTTACTTATTTGTAATAGATGCTAAGTAGTCATATAAAATTTAAACACTATGAAAAAAAAATTATTATTAATTTCGTTCTGCTTCATAGCTGTAACCGGCTTTTCACAGAAATTACCGGTTTACATGACCGATGAAGAAAAAGCACGCCTTCCATATTATGAAAGGCCTTTAACAAGGGATATAACCACACCTCCGGTTTCGCCAATCAGGAACCCAGCGGAATGGGAAGAACTGGATGCACTTCTGGTCTCATTTCTTTATTATGAGGATTTTCTTGGTGAAATTGTAAGTTATGCCGGTGAAGAATGTAAAGTATATCTGTTCTGCGACGATTCCGTTCAGACGGAAAACTGGCTTACATCAAACGGAATTGATGTTACCAATGTGCGTTATATACAGGAATACGTAAACAGCGTCTGGATAAGAGATTATGGAGCAAACTGCATTTACACGAATGATGTGGATTCTTTGCTTCTGGTTGACTGGGTTTACAACCGCAACCGCCCTGAAGATGATGCATCGCCGCAATATGCTGCCGCAGCTTTAGACATCCCGTTATACGGAATGACAGCACCCCCGACCGATTTAGTAGCGACAGGCGGAAATTTTATGTCGGATGGTTTTGGCACAGCCTTTTCCTCGAAGCTGATACTCGATGAAAATGCTGAAATTACCGAATTTAACCAAACGCCCAAAACAGAACAGGATATTGATAGTATCGTTAGCGATTTTCTCGGGATAAACACTTACATTTTGCTCGAAACCTTGCCTTATGATGGTATTCATCATTTAGATATGCATATAAAGCTGATTGACGAGGAAACTCTTCTCGTCGGTTATTATCCCGAAGGTATAGCCGATGGGCCTCAAATTGATACAAATCTTAATTTCATCCTTAACAATTTTAATTCGGTTTTCGGCACACCTTATGAAGCAGTCCGCATCCCGATGCCTTCAAGCCAAAGCGGGAACTGGCCTCCTATATCTTTTTACAGGACATACACTAACGCTCAATTTGTCAACAAAAAGGTTCTTATACCTACATATTATGAGACATACGATACAATTGCATTCAGAATTTTTAAGGAAGCTTTGCCTGGTTACGAGGTAATCGGTATTGACGCAAACGAAGTAATACCGGCAAGCGGAACAATCCATTGCACTGCTCACGAAATTGGAACTAAAAATCCCTTGCTGATTTCACATCAACGATTAAGAGATCAGGAGCAACAAACTCCGGAATA
>JACQWN010000223.1 GCA_016209245.1 Bacteroidia bacterium | reverse complement strand
GCCCAACCCGTCGGTTGCTGTGAGAGTGTCAGGTCATTATCGGAAGTGAAAATACATGCTCCATTTCCACTTCCACCGCTGACAAAGCCAAATGTCGCATTGCTGGCAGCACCTGAAGCGGTATGATTGTATAGAGTTCCTGTCAGCGCATCAATATATTGTGTATTTGTAGTTGATGCATTATATGCAGAAACCAATGTTTTATTCAAATATGAATCTATCGGTGTATTGACGACCTGTTGTTCAATCGTTATTGTAACCGTTAATTCCTTATATAGGCCATCTTTATCGGTGATTGTTAAAGAAAATAGTTTAGTGCCTTCATTACTGCCTACCCAGAATGCAGCTTCATCAACATAAGTTTCATCGTTAGAAACGGCAGCAGCATTCCATGATTTATTATTTACATCGGTTGCAGGCTGACCTTCAATTTTAATAGTAAAAGATGCTAGTTTTGCATCCTCACCTGTAGTTCCTTTGGTAGCAGTCCATTTGAATTTAACTGTATCTCCGGGTTCTACAGTCGCATTTGCCGTAATATAACCTGTTCCGGCCATCAGAGAAAGTGAAGGACCCGTCGGGGTTTCTTCTTCTGGTTTACATCCGGTAAAAACAATAAAAGCGCTTGTTAAAAGCATAAATGCAATAAAAAAAATCTTTTTCATAGTTTTAAAGTTTTAAAATTAGACAATAAATTTATTTTCAAATAGTTAGTAAAAACAAGTCTCGTAAGCTTGTGGTGGTAAAGATAATTTTTTTTTAATACAAAATAAAAAATCAAAATAATTTTTAAAAACTATTCAGCGACAATTTTTTTCACAGAATAAAAATGGAATTTGCACAGTAACACCGATTTTTTTACTTTTGCGGTTAGCCAATGATTATTCCACAAAAACACGCTGAATTTCTGTATATGTTACTTATAATTTCAATAATATTTCTATTGAATCTTCCTGCGGCTAGCGCCGGTGATAAAAAATTCAACGATAGCATTAAAGCCGGTCTTGCCGGTCATTATTCAAAGCTTGCTACCGCTTATGCCGACTCAGGTCGTTTCGACAGCGCTCTTATTTATTTTCAAAAATCGGTTGACCTTTCAAAAATGCTTAATGATAGCGCTGAATTATCTATGAATCTGTTAAATATTGGAGAAATATTGAGAAAACAAGGAAATTACAATGAAGCTATAAAAAAATTCAAATTATCTGTCGTTATTAAGCAAAAAACAGGAGATAAAACAGGTACATCAAAATGCTATAATAATCTTGGTCTTGCATATTCTTCTCTCGGGGACTATTCCAAAGCATTAGATTATTACCAGAAATCATTGAAAATCAAAGAAGAACTCAATGATAAACGTGGTATTATGAGATGTTATAACAATATCGGCAACATTTATTTTCAGATGAAGAATCTTAAGCTGACTCTTGAATACTATGATAAAGCCCTTTCAATTGCCGAAGAGATTGAGGATAAATTTGCGATGTCGGCATGTCTTAATAATATCGGAAATATTCTCCGTTCGGACGGAAAGCCTGAAGAAGCACTGGCGAATTATACGAAAGCTTTAAATTTGCTTGAAGCGATTAACGATAAAACATCTATTGCATTTTGTCTTAATAATATTGGTATAATATACGATGACCTCCGCAAATATGAACTTGCTCTTTATTACTATTCAAAAACTTTAAAAGCAAGAGAAACGTTAAACGACCGGCAAGGCAT
The DNA here is from genome assembly GCA_016209245.1 of Bacteroidia bacterium. Classification (GTDB taxonomy): domain Bacteria; phylum Bacteroidota; class Bacteroidia; order Bacteroidales; family BM523; genus JACQWN01. The sequence continues at coordinate 2,716 of JACQWN010000223.1, read as the reverse complement.
CGCTTTAGCTCTGAATAATATCGGGAATCTATATAATCATAAAGGAGATTTTCAAAAAGCCATTGAATATTCAAAGAAAAGCCTTGACATTGCTAAGGAAATAGGTTCACTCGACGATCAGAAAGAAATATTTATTAGTCTTTCCCAGCATTATGAGGGATTGAAAATGTACGGAAAATCGTTGGAATATTATAAGCTGTACAAGCATACAAACGATAGCATTTTCAATTTTGAATCTGACAAGCGGTTAAAAGAGATGGAAGCGAAGTATCAGAACGAAAAAAAGCAAAAAGAGATTGAATTGTTGAACAAAGAAAAACGTATTCAGCAATCTGAAATAGAAAAAAAAGAAGCGCAGGTAAAACAAAGAACAATTATCCTTTATGCATTTATTGGTGGTTTTATCCTTCTTGCTTTATTGATAATAGTTGTTTTCATGAGCTACAAGCAGAAAAAGGAGGCGAATAAGCTACTGGCTATTCATATCGAGGAAATCAAGCTGCAAAAGGAAGAGATTTTGACTCAGCGGGATGAAATTGAAAGACAGCACCGGCTTCTTGAAGAACGAAACCGTGAAGTCCTCGATAGTATTACTTATGCGCTTAATATTCAGAAAGCGATTCTACCTCCCGAAGAATATATAAGCAAACATTTACCGGAACATTTTATTTTATATAAGCCAAAAGATATTGTAAGCGGTGATTTTTACTGGGTCAAGGAAATTACCGTTAGTCACGGGATGACTGCGAGTCGCGTAACTGCGAATCATTCCGTGGATACACGTCACTCCGTAGCTGCGAGTCACTCCGTGATTGCAAGTCACCCCATGACTGAGACCGATTATCAGAGGAAAAATTTTCTTGTTTTTTGCGTTGCCGACTGTACGGGGCACGGCGTACCCGGTGCATTTATGAGCATGCTTGGAATTGCCTTGCTTAATGAAATCATAAATAATATGGTCAACTCTGCCGATATTAATTCGGTTTCACCTATCCTGGCATCAGAAATATTGAACCGGCTGCGGATAAATATTATCCGTTCACTCCATCAGACTGGCAGCTCCGATACATCAAAAGATGGCATGGACATTGCATTTTGTGTTCTTGATTTGACTGAGTCGGGGACTAATATTGTAAAAAATGACCGACTTACACTTCACTATGCCGGAGCCTATAATCCATTATATTTAATTCGAAACCCTGACCCGCAAGGTCACCTAAAGGCTGACCCGCAAGGTCACGTTACCGAAGATTATCGCCGAAGCAACGACACCGGTTATAATAAAGGCGACCTTGCGGGTCAGCTCTCCGAATACGGCGACCCTGCGGGTCGAGGTTTTATCGAAGTAAAGGCGGATAAAATGCCGATAGGCGGAGTATATACCTCTGAAAAAATGCTCTCTTTTACCGAAAATATTATACCTGTTTATAGTAGTGATATGCTCTATATTTTCTCCGATGGATTTGCAGACCAACAAGGCGGAATGGCAGGAAAAAAATTCAAATACTCTCAATTTAAAGAACTTCTGTTATCATTATACTCTCTTAGTGTTGAAGAACAAAAAAAAGAAATTTCAGATAATTTTGAAAAATGGAAAGGTAGCCATGAACAAATTGATGATGTTACGGTGCTGGGGATGAGGATATAGTTATACTCAATACGGTCATAAATTATCATTCAGTCATTGACCCCATCGAAGTACGAAAAAAATACGAACTTACGAACTACGAAGGTGTTCGTACTTCGTAGGTTCGTAAAAAATTCGTACTTCGCATTCATCAGGGTCTCGCTTCCTTTTTCTATTTGTGATTTTAAAAGAAACATAATTTCTTTTTTTCCGTATAAAGAAATGGTTTTATTGCCGAATCAGTTTTGTTAAAATTAAAATAATTTAAAAATTTGTTATTGTGTAGTTATATTAATCTTTGCTTCAATGAAAAAAATAATTACATTTTTACACTTTTTCATTTGCCTTTTCATTTTTATTTCTTCTGTTGATGCCGCTACATATTACTCTAAAGCTACAGGTAACTGGGGCGATGCAGGTACATGGGGCACGGCTTGCGGAAGCGGTTCAGGCGCTGTGCCAACCTCTGCTGATGATGTGGTTATTTGCAGTGGACATACGATAACAGTTAATGTTAGCGGGGCGGTATGCAATACACTCACTATTAATAGCAGCGGTACTGTTACTATCAGCACAGCCGGAGGCGGGAAAGACCTTACTGTTAATACTACTCTTCAAATTGACGGAACACTTACCATAGGCAATGCTGCCAATCGTTTCCTTGATGCAAAAGGTGATGTGATTATCGGCAGCACAGGCATCCTGGATAATCAGCGGAAATTTATTATGTATGCGGGGAAAATTTTTCGCATTCTCGGAAGCGGAACCTACATTCACAATCCGAACACTTCTTCCGATGATACTATGTTTTCGCTGGCGACTGAAGATTTTTCAGTTGCCAGCAATGTTACCATAAGCACCTGGGTGAACACTACTACTGCTCTCACAGCAAATATGACCGGCAATTACGGAAATTTAACGCTTAACTATACTGGAGGGAATTGGGAGCAGGACGGTAACCTTGGAATCGTCAACACCATTCAGGGGAACTTCACCATTGGAGCCAGTTGTATTATAACGCTTGACAATACAAAAACAACAGACATTACCGTTACTATCGGCGGAAATCTCACTGTTGACGGTGAACTT
>JACQWN010000222.1 GCA_016209245.1 Bacteroidia bacterium | reverse complement strand
TTGTACTAAAATCCAAAACAAAAATAAATATTTTTACTAATTTGATATACATTTCGTTGTAAGGCTATAAATTTTAATGGAGAGATTTAATAAATGATACTATTAAACATAATTATCGGATATTATTTATAGGTGGGCACTAAGTTATTAAAACAAAAAGATATCCGGAAATCCTTTAATGAAACGCAGGCGGAGATGCAAAAAAATACGACCCATATTATTGGGCTGCCTTTGTATTAATTGAATAGATTTAATATATTTTAACCCTTTATTCACTTTTTTAATAATTTTTCCTATTTTTGTTCATTAAACTTAATAATTAATATTATGAAAAAATTTAATATAATATTATCTGCTTTATGCCTGATGTACATTGCATCAATCAATGCGCAGGACAATTTCAAGGTAATAAAAATTAATGGAAATATTATCCTGCAGCGCACCGGTACCGCTCTCGATGTAGGACTCGAATTCGCTCAGAACGAAAACCTTGTTTTTAAAATTCCTTCATCAAGGGCAGCCGTCATAAATCCAAAACGCGGACGGTATTTGCTTACAGCCGAAAGTGCCGCTGAATTTGCATCTTCAAAATCGAATTTTCTTCCTTCAGCCAACAAAATAAGCATGAGGGGAAGTCCTGTATCGGTCATTGAAGATCTCCGTCTCAAATTTGAAGGAAATTATGTGATATTCGATAAAATGAATCTGAATATTGATCCAATGGAATATCCCATGAATGACACAAATTACTTTTACATCCGGTATGATTTCAAAGCCCAGCAAATCAACAAAAAACTGTCGTTTGTAAAAGACACACTCATTATTAATAAAACCGAACTCATTTCGGTTGATGGCAGACAAATTCCTAATGAAGAAATAAAAGAAATGACTCTTATGTATTGTACCGAAAGAGGTGATAAATACATTTCAAATTATATCAGTAAATTCAGCCCTGTTTTTCCTGACCAGGAAGCCCTGAAAAAAGAAACGGGAATTATTCTTACAGAGATGAAAGACAAAAGCTACGACGAAAAAATTGCAGAAGTCACTTCTTTTATTAACGATTTTTATGGAAAATGTGATGAAGAATGCCTTAAACAATGGCTGAAACAGAATTATAATCTTAAAAATCAATAGAGTGTGTAATAATTCGGGAGGTCTCACCATATTAGTCAAAGCGTGGTTTTATTTTCTCTGTTCAGTTGTATTATTACTTGCAATTTCAGAATCTTATTCACAAACTGTAAAATTTCCTGTAGCAAATTATACTTCTAACGATTACGGCCGCTGGCATGAATCGAGCAACCTTGCAATTATTCAGGATAGCTATGGAATATTGTATTTTGGAAACGCCGGCGGTATCCTGCAATATGATGGTATCAGATGGAATTTTATTTCAATAAATAAAAATGCATGGGTTTATTCTCTTGCAATAGACAGCAGCAATAATATTTACGTTGGTTCACAGGGTGAATTTGGATACATCAGGTCTGCTCTACGCGGAAAACTTATTTACAAATCGCTGACAGCAGGTCTTGGAAGCGAAGACAGTATGTTCTTTAATATCAGGAAAATATACGTATTGGGAAGTAAAATAATTTTTCAGGCAGAAGAAAAAATATTTATTTATGAACATGACTCAATGACGGTCATTTCACCCGATAAATCGTTTCACACCTCATTCGTTGCCGCCGGAAAATTTTTTGTGCGCGAACGCGGCAAAGGATTATTGGTATTTAATAATAACAAGCTTGAAAAGCTCACCGGCAGCGAAATATTCAGTAATACCGCTGTTTTCGGCATCACTGCAGCCGGAAATTCCGCAACACGGTTTATCATTGCCACGAACGATGCCGGCTTATACATTTATGACAGTGCATCCGGGCTTTTTGAAACTTATCTTACCGAACATGATTCTCTGTTAAAATCATCAATTATTTATGATGCAATTCAGCTTACAGATAATAATATTGCATACTGTACACGCACAAACGGCCTGATAATAACAGACGGCTTTGGTTCTGTAATATCTGTTGTAAACAGAAAAACAGGACTTAATGGCAACAGTCCTTTATGTGCCCTGCAGGATTACCAGGATAATATATGGCTTGGACTTGAAAACGGCATTGCTATGATTGAATATTCCTCTCTGCTCTCTTTTTATAGTTCTGCTGATGGCCTAAACGGAAGAGTGAACACTATTGAGATTTATAACCATCGACTTTTTGCCGGGACATCGGATGGCCTCTTTTATGCCAACCTGCATAAGAAAAATTACTGCCTTTTATTTTCACATATATCTTATTTTCCGCTCGAAGTACTTTCGTTATGCGCAGCGGGCAAAAATCTGTTCATAGGCGCTGAAGATGGTTTATTTAGATTTAATGATAAACAATACTCGAAAATACTTGATATACAGATATCCGCCCTGTACTATTCACTTCCGCTAAATATGCTTTTTGCAGGCAGCCCGTCAGGTCTGTATTATATTGATATTGGAAAAAATCTAAATATACCTTTAAAAATTACGGGAATAGAACAAGACATAAAATCTATTAAGGAAAATCCGTCACCCGCAGGGCCTTTTTCAGAGATATGGTGCGGAACCGCACTACAAGGCGCAATAAGAATAAGGGTAAACAAAACCGGTTTTGAAGTTGAAAAGTATGATAACTTCGATGGATTGAAGGCAGGTGAATGGGTTACACCTTTTTTTATGGGAAAAACAATAGTTTTCGGGCAGCGCAGCGGCTTACTTGCATTTATGCCTGAAGAAGAATTAAAAAAGATAGTTGATGACTCGCTGAAAGACAAAGAAGAATTTACAAGGGGCTATTTCTACCCTGTTGATATTGGGAAAAACCGGATTGATAAACCTGTGTATATTGTTGCTGAAAGTAAGAAAAAGACATATATATACTATGATGGCGATATCTGTTATTTTATGAATCATGGCGATTCTGCACTTATACACGAACCATTTGTTAATGTGCATACAGGAAAAGTCAATTGTATTTTTACCGGTCCTGATGAAATTTCCTGGATGGGTTCAGATGAAGGAATAATAAGGTACGATGCCGATCGCTATAAAAACTATATGACCGGGTTCTGTGTAAATATCTCAAGAATATATTGCAATGGCGATTCTATTCTTTTTGAAGGAGGCAACACCTCGGCTTTACCTGATACTTTTAAAATAAAATACACGTATAATTCTTTGATATTTGAGTTTTCCGCCCCTTTTTATGAAGGAAAGGAAAAACTCGCCTATTGTTATAAGCTTGATCAAAACGACATTGCCTTCAGTCAATGGCAGCCCGAAAACAGAATTTTGCTGACAAATATCCCTGAAGGAAAATATACTCTCATCATTAAAGCCAAAAACTGTTATGGAATCGAAAGCAAGCTGCAGTCGTTTATGTTTACCATACTGACTCCATGGTACCGCACGGTTTGGGCTTATATTACCTATGTCATTGCGGCGGTTTTTATTGTTTATCTTATCGTTTGGCTGAACATAAGACGGCTTCGTGCGTTGAATAAGCGTCTTGAAAAAATAATCCGCGACCGTACCCGTGAAATACAGGAAAAGAACCGTGAACTCGAGACACAAAAAAACCTGGTGGAATATCAGAAGCAGGAAATTCTCGATTCTATAAATTATGCCTTGCGTATTCAGAAAGCAGCCCTGCCTTCTGAAGAATTTTCAAAAATCATGCTTGGCGAGCATTTTATCCTGTTCAGGCCAAAAGATATTGTCAGCGGCGACTTTTATTGGATGACTATTATTAAACAATACCTTATCGCCTGCGCAGCCGATTGCACTGGACATGGCGTCCCGGGCGCTTTTATGAGCATGCTCGGTATCGCTTTTCTGAACGAAGTTGTTCGTAAAGAAGAAGTCACATCTTCGAATAGTATTCTCGAATCGCTTCGTAACATGGTCATTGAATCTTTACAGCAGAAAGGCCTTTTAGGGGGGCATACCTCGGCCGGTACGACACAGCTCTCTCAAAATACGCTCAACGTAAAAGACATGCCTTCGCTTGCTTCGGCAGTCAAAGACGGAATGGATATAGCCCTGTTTGTAGTCAATCTTGAAACTTACAATCTTGAATTTTCCGGGGCAAACAACCCTTTGTATTTAATAAGAAAAAACAGTTTGCCGGAAATTGAATGTAATAGCAAGCTGGAATATAATAATCTTGTTCTTTATGAAATAAAAGGCGACGGCATGCCCATTGGTATTTATGAAAAAATGGAAAAGTTCCGGTGTCATAGTATTGACTTGCTTGAAGATGACCGGTTATATGTCTTTTCCGACGGCTTTGCCGACCAGTTCGGCGGTCCAAAAGGAAAAAAATTCAAGTACAAATCATTTAAGCAGTTATTATTAGAAACCGGCGCTCTTTCTATGAACGAACAAAAGCAAGCAATCGGAAAAGCCCTCGCCGATTGGATGGCTTATATAAATCCCGTGACAAAACGGCACTTTGAGCAGATTGATGATATATGCGTGATTGGATTGAAGATGTAATAATATACAAAATGAAAAAATCCGTCTTTATAATCTGCGTAATCATCTTAATCACTTTAATCAGTGGTTCAGACAGTTTTCCCCAATCCTGGCAGACCTACGACTCTCTCCGGGCAGTGTATCTGCAAAAGCAATCCTACGACACCGCCCTCATTTACGCCGAAAAGCCCTGCAGGCAGTAAAAGAGAAAACAGGCGAAAACGATACCCTGTATGTCAATATGCTCACAGCTATATTTGAAGTAAATTACTACCTCGGCAAATATGCAAAAGCCATTGAATACTGCGAAAAAGAAATAGAAATCAGAAAAACCTTAAAGGTAGAAAAACACCCTTCTTATGCAACATCCTTAAACAATCTCGCTCAATTATACAAAACAATAGGCAATTACTCAACAGCCGAGCCTTTGTATCTTGCGGAAATGAACATCTGTAAAGAAGTTCTTGGCGAAAAACACCCTGATTACATCCTTAAACAATCTCGCTGCATTATACCAGGCAATAAGCAATTATCCTGCAGCAGAGCCTTTGTTTCTTGAGGCAAAGAAGCTCAATAAAGAAGTTCTTGGCGAAAAACACCCTGATTATGCCACTTCCTTAAACAATCTCGCCTTATTGTACGATAATATGGGTAATTACCCTGCAGCAGAGTCATTGTATCTTGAGGCAAAGAAACTACGTAAAGAAATTCTGGGCGAAAAACACCCTGATTATGCAATGTCCTTAAACAATCTCGCTGTATTATTCATGGAAATAGGCAATTTCCCTGCAGCCGAGCCTTTATATATTCAGTCAATGAACATTCTAAAAGACGCTCTTGGCGAAAAACACCCTTCTTATGCACTATCCTTAAGCAATCTCGCCGCATTATACAAAGCAATGGGCAATTCCGCCTCCTCCGAAAAGGATAAGGCGGACAAGTACTCTGCAGCCGAGCCTTTATATCTTGAGGCAAAGAACATCATAAAAGAAACCCTGGGCGGAAACCACCCTTTTTATGCACAATCCTTAAACAATCTCGCAGGATTATACCAGGCTAAGGGCAATTATCCTGCAGCAGAACCTTTGTATCTTGAGGCAAAGAAACTACGTAAAGAAATTCTGGGCGAAAAACACCCTGATTATGCAACATCCTTAAACAATCTCGCCTTATTGTACTATGCAATGGGCAATTCCGCTTCCTCCGAAAAGGATAGGGCGGGCAAGTACGCTGCGGCCGAACATTTGTATGTTGAAGCAAAGAACATCTGGAAAGAAGTGCTGGGTGAAAAACACTCTCTTTATGCAACATCTTTAAACAATCTCGCCGTATTATACAAAGCAATGGGCAATTCCGCCTCCTCCGAAAAGGATAGGGCGGACAAGTACTCTGCTGCCGCGTCTTTGTATCTGGAGTGTCTTGAAATAATAAACAGTAACATCGCTCAAAATTTTGCATTTTTATCGGAAAAGGAAAAAGAAATGTATTTCAAAACCCAGGCAGGAAAATTTACAAGTTTTTATTCTTTTTCACTAAAGTACAAATCAAAAAATTCTGAAATTACCGGAACGGTATTTAATAATGTTGTGAAAAATAAAGGTTTGCTGTTAAAATCTTCCACTGCTATGCGCACAGCCATTTTAAACAGCAATGACACCGCTCTTATTTCGAACTACGAAAAATGGATTACATTGAAAAAAGAAATCTCACAACTCTACTCCACAGAAATAGCCAAACGCAGCAAAGACCCACAGCAATTGGAACAGCAGGCAAATGCAATAGAAAAAAATTTAGTGCGGGGTCCGTTCTTTATTGCGCCCTCCTTGTAAAACCGGATAGCAAGTATCCTGAAATGATAAAGCTCTTTGAAGAAAAGCAGATTTTGGAAATCCTCAATGCTGCGACAGGTAACAATTTCGATCAGGTGAACAGCATATACGGCACAAACGCAAAAACCAACGATGCACTCTACAAACTGATATGGCAACCGCTTGAAAAATACCTCGAAGGCGTAAAAACAGTTTACTATTCTCCCGACGGGCTTCTGCACAAGGTTTCGTTTGCTGCTCTTGCTAAAGAAAAGAACTTTTATTTGTGCGATGCGTACAACCTGCAGCAGGTAAGCTCCACCGGCATAGTAGCTATGCCGACCCGCAAGGTCATCTCTGCCGGTGGTACTACAGTCAATATAAGCGAACACCCTGAAACAAGTGACCTTGCGAGTCAGTTTACCGCCAGCATCTTTGGCGGCATTGAATATTCCACCGACACAACCACGCACAAGCTTTGGCCATACCTGCCGGGAACTCTCACAGAGGCAGAAGGAATAAAAAGCAAATTAGAAAGCAGGAAGGTTCCTGTTGCGTTGTACTCCGGCAAAAACGCTACGGAAGAAACGTTTAAGCGGCTTTTTGGCTCGCAGCTCTCTGTCTTGCATCAAACGCTGTCAGGAGCTTCGCACGCTGACAGGTCTTGTACAGACAGCCTGCGGCTGTCTCATGATAATCGCACTCCGTCAATCCTGCACATCGCCACCCACGGCTTCTTTTATCCTGACCCGCAAGGTCATCTCGCCAAAGGCAGTGCCATTTCAACAGACGGTGACTCCGAATACGGTGACCTTGCGGGTCAGAATGAAAATATGCTTGTTTTTCGCGGTGGTACAACCGGTTTCGGCTTATGGCAGTTCGTAAAGAATAAAAATCCGTTGATGCGTTCCGGGCTTGTGCTTGCAGGCGCGAACAATGTCTGGAATCAACGCTTTGTAGGACAAGGCGAGGTCGGTGTACTCACAGCCCAGGAAGTAACCCAGTTGGATATGCGCAAAACGCAATTGGTCGTCCTCTCCGCCTGCGAAACCGGTCTCGGCGATATCCGCGGCAGCGAAGGTGTGTATGGCCTGCAGCGTGCTTTCAAAATGGCTGGGGTGAAATACATAATCATGAGCTTGTGGCAGGTTCCCGATAAGGAAACCGAAGAGTTCATGGTTACTTTTTATACTAAATTGTTAAAACAAAAAGACATTCGCAAAGCCTTTAGTGAAACGCAATCGGAGATGAGAAAAAAATATGATCCGTACTATTGGGGGGCGTTTGTGCTGATTGAATAAGCTGGTATTTGAAGTGCAGGCGAATGGGGGTCGAAAGTAGTCGAATAGGAACCGAATAAAAGCGGTGTTTGTGAAAATGAAATAATTTAATCACCTAAATTGAATAAATTATATTAATTTTGTTCAATTATATTGAATGATTTTATATGGAAAAAGAATTTATTAAACAAATCCTTCTGGAGCAACGCGATACAATTTTAATGAGAGAGCCTGGCATTGAACGTGAAGCTATAAAGGAAATTCCGGGAAAACTCCATTTACCCCATGTATGCGTTATTACAGGTTTGCGTCGTTGTGGAAAATCAACTTTTTTACGACAAATAATCAAGAAGTTCTACAATGATTCAGATTTTTTTTACCTGACTTTTGAGGATGAGCGATTGTTCAATTTTAAAGCTGAAAACTTCAACATTTTACTCGAAGCATTAATTGAACTTTTCGGGAATAAGAAAACAGTATTTATTGATGAAATTCAAAATATTAAAAACTTTGAATTATTCGTCAGGCGGTTGTACGATCAAGGATACAAATTTTTTATGACCGGTTCGAATGCCGAGCTTATGAGCAAAGAAATCGCTACAAAGCTTACCGGCAGGCACACCGATACAGTCCTGACCCCTTTCTCTTTTACGGAGTATCTGAAATGGAATGATTACAATTACGATAAAAAGGATATCTACCGGACTGAAAAAAGAGCAATGATTAAAAAACATTTCAATGAGTATTTTTACAACGGAGGAATGCCGGAATATGTGAAATATAAAAATGATGAAATACTCCTTCATGTATATGAAGATATTGTAATTAAGGATATAGCAGTTCGGTACAATGTTGATAACCTGGTACAGTTGCGCGAATTATACCAATACATGGTCTCAAATTTTGGCCGGCGGTTCAGTTATAATTCCGTACAAAGGGCTATTAATACCGGCAGCGTTAATACTGTCAAAAAGTTTATTCATTACCTCGAACAAACCTATTTTGCACGTATTATTAATAAGTTTGATTATTCTACCAGAAAACAAATTATGAACGATAAAAAGTTCTATCTTGCCGATAATGGTTTTATTCAGAGAATTTCTGTAAAATTGAACAAGGACACCGGGTGGTTGCTCGAAAATCTTGTAGCCAACGCACTTTCTTCCATCTCGGAAATATTTTATTTTTCAATTAGAGGAGAATGTGATTTCATTGCTGTTGATAAAGATAAAACCATAAATATGATACAAGTATGCAGTGAGTTGAATGACCGGAACAAAAAGAGAGAGATAAACGGATTAGCAGAAGCCATGAATTATTTCAAGAAAAATGAAGGATTAATACTAACGTATGATCAGGAAGAAGAAATAGTTGACGAAGATAAAAAAATAAACATAATTCCTGTATGGAAATGGCTCTTAACCAAAAATCAAACAGGCATTACTTTAGAAACAATCTTATAAAATAAAAACGGAATATAACGTTTCAGATATACCAGAATTATCTCTTTCCCGCCTATATAAGCTTCTTTTTTGTTATTATTGATTGCCTTCAATATTTTTTTGGCACATTTTTCTACACCTATACCAGTATTTTGCCCTCTGTCCATAATTCCATAAGCGCTTCCGTCTTTTGTCAATGCATTTACTGAAATATTTGTACGGATTCGTCCTGGTGCAACCATAGTGACTCTGATATTTTTCTCTTCAAGCTCGGTACGAACGGATTCAAAAAAGCCGTATAAAGCATGTTTTGAGGCAGCATACGCCGACCGCAAAGGGAATCCAAACTTGCCGGTAATACTGCTGATTACTACTATATGACCTCCATTTTTGACCATTACAGGTAAAATATTTTTAGTAAGAATAACTGACCCGAAATAATTGATTTCCATTATTTTTCTGTCAATTTCTATTGGTGTTTCCATCACTAACGAGCGCTGGCTGACCCCTGCGTTGTTAATAAGGAAGTCAATCCTGTCAAAGCCGGAAAGTACCTTATCTGTAGCAGAACGGATTTGTTCAGGGTATGCAATATCAAATGGAATTGTGTAACATTTCTTACAATATTTTAAGCAGTTAATTTTTACTTGCTCAAGCTCGTTTTCCATATTTGAAGAGAGAATCAGAACGGCATCCTGCTTGGCAAATTCATAAGCCAACGCTTCACCGATACCCGATGAGGCTCCGGTAATCCATACTACTTTGTTATTAAATTTCATATTTTTAAAGATTCAAGTATTTCTTTCATCTCTTTATTTGGAATTATTCCCGGCATATCTTCAGAAAATTCGGGTTTCAGCCGTTCAACAAAGTACATTTCAATTTCTCCTTTATTTTTTGCAGATATATTTCCGCGATAAGTGCAAATAAAATAGTCCTTTATCAGGTTGTATGTAGCCCCCGAAATGTTAACTTTGCCAGGTTCCCCCAACTCTTCAAAACGGCTTGCGACATTTACAGTATTACCCCAGATGTCATAAGCGAACTTTATTGTACCTACTACCCCTGTAATGACTTCACCGGTATGTATGCCTAATCTTAATTTCCATTCGGGCTTTCCGCCGGCTCTCTTTTCACTGTTGATATTTGCCATAAAATTTTGTATTTCAAGGCCAACCAGAACTATATCAACCGGATGTGTTCTGTTTTTAATGGGAACACCGCCGGCGCACATATAAGAATCGCCAATAGTCTTTATTTTTTCAACATCATATTTTTCAGTGATTGTATCGAATTTAGAAAAATAATAATCCAATTCATTAATCAGCTCAAGAGGATTAATATCTTCGCACAGGCGGGTAAATCCCACAAAATCGGAAAACATGACCGTTGCAATTTCATATTGTTTCGGAGTAGCCCTCCCATTTCGCTTAAGTTCTTCAGCTATAGTTTTCGGTAAAATATTCAATAACAAATTTTCCGATTTGGCTTTTTCTTCCATGATTTGCTTTTTATGTTCCTGCAATAACAAGTAAACTTTCTGCTTATGCAGGTAGATACGATATACGAAAAAGGCGAGCAGGCACATAATAATAAAGCCGGCGAGTGAAGAATACATAAAAATTCTCTGCCGGTTAATCCTGGCAATCTGCGAAAGCTCTTTTTGTTTCTGTTTAAGCTCTTGTTGTTCCTGCTGCCGGTCGAATTCGTTCTGCATTTCAATCTGAGTAATTTTTTGCAGACTTTCCTTCCGGAAAATAGAATCGCTTGTATTTTTGAATAAAACATGGTACCGATATGCAGTAATATAATCTTTTTGATTTGCATATACAGTACTAAGACCCTCGGCGGCATCTTTTTTAATATTTAAGGCACCGAGCTTTTCTGCAGATATTAATGCCTTTTGATAATAGTTCTTCGCCTTATTATAATCTTTAGCAAGAATATAAAATGAACCGATGCTGATATACGATTCTGCAAGACTGAATTTATTGCCGGTTTTTTCCTGAAGCTCAAGGCCTTTAAGATGGTATTTCAAGGCGGTGTCAAGCTCACCTTTATTTTGATATACTAACCCGACATTTCCATAAGCTGTTGACATACCGTCGAAATTTCTTTCATCTTTATGAGCTTCAAGACTTTTAAAATAATATTCAAGCGCTTTGTCAAGCTTACCCACCTCCCTGTAAATTTCACCGATATTATTAAAAGCGGTAGCTATTCCTCCTTTATTTTCGACTTCCTTATTAATTCCAAGACTTTTAAAATAATATTCAAGCGCCTTTTGATAATTTCCCTGAATATTGTATATTATTCCAATGTTGTTATAAGCAGAGGCGATTCCCTGTTTATATCCCCGCTGTTCATCAACTTTAATGCTCTTAAAGTAATAGTTCAGCGCTTTATCATAATCGGCCAGGTAATAATATAAAATGCCGATTGCATTATATACAGAAGACAACTGTTCCTTTATATCTTTATCTTCAACTTTTTCGTAAATGCTGATACATTTAAGAAAGTAAATAATCCCCTGCTGAAAATTATTGTGATTATAATGTACATAGCCGATTCTCTCGTACGACATACCTATGCCCTTCATAAAATCGAGCTTCCGGCTTAACCGTTTTGATTTTTCAGCATAAAGAATGGCTTTCTCCGGCTCAGTAATTGTAAAAGCCCTTGATAGTCGGATTAGAGTATTTACTTTGTTAGTATCATCCTCTTGTTTCAGCAGAGCCGATTTCAAGCTGTCAATATGGGATTGTGCCAAAATATTTGAAATAGTGCTTGAAAAGAGCAGAAAAAAACTAATCAGAACAAATACCGGTAGTTTGTTTTTATCTAATATTTTGTAACTGTTCACCATAAAAAATTGAAAATACATCGTTTCAAAATTTTTTACAAATTTAAATTAAATTATAGAATTATATTTTTACACCCATAACCGTAATATCATCTATTTGTTCAAAAGGGTGTTCAGTGTGTGGATTAATAAATGCCTTCCATTCTTCAATTGTTCGGTCAAGAATATCCTTTTGTTCGGGAAGCGGTTTGGAACAGATTGAATTTATTAATTCCCTGAAGTTTTTACTTTTAAATTTTTTACCGTTTGGACCCCCGAATTGATCTGCATAACCGTCGGAAGAAATGTAAATTATATCACCACGGTGAACTTCTATTTCATGGTTTGTAAAAGGCCGCATTTGCGTATGTATTGCAACAGGCATTTTATCCCCCTTGATTTCTTCTAATACAAATGGTTGCGGAGCAACCGTTTGTATTAGATATAATGAATTATTCGCACCTGCGAATTGTAACCGGAAGGCGGACATATCAGCCCGTTGTATATCTCTGCTGTTGGGTTTATCTATTGCACAAAAAACAATATCCATTCCGTCTTTCTGTTCTCCGCTTATACCCTTTTGTTGCAACGACCTGATGATGTATTCTCTCATAAGATCAAGCACCTGGCTCGCTGTAACTACATTTTCATGTGCTACAATCTCATTTAAAAATGCAATGCCAAGCATGCTCATAAAAGCGCCTGGCACACCATGCCCCGTGCAATCGGCAACAGCTATTAAAAGATAATTGTTTCGCTGTGAACACCAATAAAGGTCACCTGAAACAATATCACGCGGCTTAAAGAGAATGAAATATTCACCTGTGCTGAATATTTCATTTAAAAAATCAGCACCAGGCAGTACTGCCTGTTGAATCCTTTGAGCATACCTGATACTATCGGTTAATTCCCCGTGAATAAATTCAATCTTTTCTTTTTGCTTTGTTACCAAAGCATGTTGTGTTTCAATTTCATCACGTTGGGCTTCAATTTCTTCCTTTTGTTGCTGCAGTACTTGATTCTTCTGAAGGATAACATCCCTCTGCGATGCAATTTCTTCATTCTGCTGGTGCAATTCCTCATTTTTTTCTTCGATTTCGGCTTTTTGCAACTTTAAAATCTTATTTTTATTTCTGATCTTTTTATAACTGAAAAGCACTATAAATATTAACAACAGCAGAAAGATGAATCCTGCAATAAAAGCATTTTTAACAATGGTCTGCTTTTTAAATTCCACGTTTTTCAGTTGTTTGTCTTTGTTCAACAATTGTATTTCCTTTTCTTTCTTTTCGGTCTCGTATTTTGTCTGCATCTCTGTAAACTGTTTCTGTGTATTTTCATCATAAATGCTGTCCTTTAATAATGAATATTTTTCATATAAATCAAATGCCTCTTTATACCTGCCGGTTTCGTAATAGGTCAAAGATAATTGCTGATATGATTTATATATCCTTGGCTTTAAACCTATACTTATTGCTAATTCCAGGCTTTTACTCAGAACTTCAATTGATTTATTATATTCCTTTAACATCCGGTATGATATTCCAAGCCGGTAATAAGTTTCAGCCATACCGATTTTATCGTCAATTTCCTCACGGATTTTAATCGCCTTAAAATCATATTCAATCGCTTTTGTCACATTATTTTCAGCTCTGTAAACAGCAGAGATTATATTATACGATTCGGATAAACCATATAAATCTTTCATTTCTTCCATTAATCTGACAGATTGTAAACAATAATCAAGAGCATTTTTATAATCTTTTTCTTGATAATAAAGTGTTCCGATGTCATTGTAACACGCTGCCAAACCCTTTTTGTCATTTAATCTCCGATTGATATTAAGCGCTTTAAAAAGATATTCTTTTGTTTTTTCCAGATTATTCATGCTATTATAAATTGCAGCAATATTCAATAACGAAACACTGGTATTTGCAAGATTATTCAATTCTTCAAATATTTTTAATGTTTTTAGAAAATAATCTAACGCTTTTTCTATTTTCCCGATCTCTAAAAATATTGCAGCCATATTTGTATAATTCATCGCTATCAAAGTTTTATCTTGTATTCGTAATGATAAATCAAGAGATTTTTGAATATATACTTTTGATTTTTCAAAATCCCCTTTGTAACCAAAGCAATTCCCTATTGCGCCCAATGATGTTGCAATTCCGGAAGAGTCGCTAATTTGTTCGCGAATTTTTAATGCCTTATTATAAAACTCCATCGCTTTATCGTATTTTCCTAACTCCTCATGAATAATTCCTAACCCATTGATAAACCTGGCTTTTTCTTTTTGGTTATTTAGTTTATCTGACAATCTGATTCCTTCGTTATAATAATAAATGCTTTTATCAGGGTTAATACCTCTGTATTTCCAAGCAATAGTAACTAACAGGCGCAGCTTTGCAGTATCAGGAGCATTATTATACAATTGTAAAAGGCTGTCAATGTTAGTATTTTCGGCTAATAATGAAGTTGTAATGAATAATATTACCGGGAACATAAAATTTTTCATCTTAAACACATTAACACTTGAACACATTAATAATTATAAAAACAAGTGCTGCATTTCCTTTTATGCTTAATCTTTGTGCTTATCCAGAATTTATATCCAACAGCCAAAGTGATAGTAAACGGTTGATTGTAGGCAACAGAAATTGAAAAATCGCTTCTGTTCGATAAATAATAATCATATTCAAGCTCGGCGCTAAACGGCATGAGCCGGTATTCAGCATTACCTATAATATCCATATCGCCGTGGTCTTTGTAATCAGCGAATCTATTCCAGCTTGCTCTGTAGTATATTTCCGGACCTATGCCAAAATTGACTGAATTGCGCCATACCTTCCACACACGCATACGATAATATATCTGAGTATAACCGCATGGCTGGGCTGCAATATCGAGCAGCACGCCCTGCTGAAACCTTACGGAATGGTCATATTCCAGAACGTAATATTCATAAGAGAGCAGCAAACCGGGTTCAAAAATCCAATGACCCGCCTTATCAATGTTGTTTTCAAACAACATGGAATACTCACTCCGCTTCACGCTGAAACCTAAACCGGTTATTTTTAGGTTGACATTGGTCTGAGAAAGGCAATTAAATGCAATTGACAGTATAATTATCAAAATATTAAGATATTTAACCATTTCAATTTTCATTAATTATTTTTTAAGCTGTCAGACGCTTTTAAGTTTCATGTCACCCCGACATTGATATATTGCGCTTATCTCGATACGATTGCCGGAGCAATCACTCGATAACCGCGAACACGTGGTTGCCGAGTGTCTGCGTAGCAGAGATGTATCGAGGTAACCACGTTTAATGAATAATAATAACTTTCCCTGTGAAATGTATTGACTGATGATCGGTTATTTTTAACAAATAAACCCCATTTGGCAGATTAACGGTGCTTATGGTTTTTCCCAAATATGTTGAACAATGTACAATTTCACCATAACTATTAAAAAGATAAACTTTTATTTCTTTCGCAGGGAATTCCTCAGTAAATTTGATATTGAGCTGATTATCTGCGGGGTTAGGATAGAGCATAAAACCGGCGGCAGCTTCCGGTTCCCGGACAGATACAGGTAATGTCTTTCCAAATACAGGCCGAATCATCAACGAACCCTGTAGTATTTGCGCTTGATTCCAGTTTCCGGAATAAGAATAAAATACTTTTTCATTATGTACTTTATTTTTATCAACCCCGACATTCAGCATATCTTCGGTATAAATTTTCTGCCAACCGACAAATATGGTCGTATCATTTATAACTAAAAGACTATCGCCGTTTGAAACGGTAATATAAGAGATGTCATAATACGCTCCCTCTACTTGGATCTGATAAGTATGAAAATCATTAAGTCCATAGCCGTATTCAACCAACTCCCCTTCCCGCTGGTAAATAATATTTCCGGGTAGTCCATTGTTGTCTTTCCAGATTGTAAGGTAGAAATATTTTTTGTTGGCATCGTTTATAGTCTGGTTAAAATACATTTGAACAGCTTGAAGCGTATCCGGCTTATAAATATAAAATTTACAGGCGACACGGCCATTTTCAGTGCCTGTGTTTGCAAGTCCCCATCCGCCTTCTGCCGTACCGTCGTCATAAGCATAATAATTATAAAATTTCTGACTGTACCTGACGGTATCGTTCCATTTTTGATATTCATTTAGCAAATTATCGAACTGAAGATAAGCTTTTATTTCAAACAGTGCGGAATCGTGCTGAACCTGCTCAATATCAAAAAGAGAAGAAAGTTGCATACCTCCTAAAGTATCAATATCATAAGGGTAAATATCTTCTGCGCCAAGATCTCTTTTTAGGTAATAAATACTATCCTCTTTATTAATAAGGTCATAATAGAGTTGATAATGGGCTGAACCGACGCTGTCGGAATAGTTAAAAAACAAGGATATAAACATATTCACTGCTTGAGAATCGTCATGTTTGAAATGAAGCCATGGCATAGCTTCATAATCTTTTAAAGTTGAAGTAAGCGGAATTAGAAATGCAACATCATTAAGGCAAGTATCGTATATTCCCCGGTTTTCGTTCAGATAAACGGCATCAATATTCCAGACATCATTATTTCCGGCGAAGCTTGGGATGCTTGTTTCAGCAAGACTCGCATAATTTCTGAACCTGAATTGAAATGCTTCGTGAAAATAAGCTGTGTCGTTGATATGAATCAGAGTCTGCTGAAATGGCTGAAGCCCCGTGCCTTTTATGCCCCAAACTTTATGCCAGCGATTCTGACGGGATGCATAAAATTCTACAACAAGCGAATCATGCTCTTCAGGGGCAAAGCCGAAGCCTTGCGGCTGATAATAAAAGCTCAGAAATAGCGAATCGGTTGCACTAAATGGTGCAGAAATAAGGATATATTCTTCACTTGTAAAATTGTGGTAATATAAATTTCCCAAAAAAATTGCCGTATCACCCGAATCGGTTTCAAAAAATAGTATATACTCATAGTTGACGCTGACCACATCGGTGTCGGCCCTGTGATATCCTGCCGTATCAAGCCAGAACAACTGATTGCTGATATAATTATACAAAGTATCTTTAACATATAATGAATCGCTGCGGCATGATAAAGCGCCGTGTAGCAATATATAACCGCTGCTCGCTGTATCAAAAAAATACAAATCATTATTAAATACAACCGTATCGGATTGTTCAATATAATACAGGTCGGTTTCAGAATTTATCTGTATTACACTGTCAACCGCATTATAGAATGTATCATTATCTGACCAGTACAAATTACTGCTGTAATAATAATAAATGACAGAATCTACATAAAGAGAATGTTTACATTCGCAAAATCGTCGTAAAAAGGCAGATACAGAGTATCTCCACTGCTCTTATATTGTTTCGGGGGGCCATATAAACGGCAATATTTTTTAATTTCGGCATTGCTTCCGACCCCAAATAATACTTCCTGACCGGAAGAAATTCTTAAGAAAGTTAAAATAACTATTAAAATAAAAAATAATCGTTTCATTTATTCTTTTTTTTGTTACTACTCAGCAGAAAAGATTAGCCACTAATTACACGAATTTTTATGAAAATATACCTTTGCAATTCGTGGCAATATCTTTTTTATATTTTTAATTCGTGTAATTCGTGGCAAATAAATTTGCTCTATTGTCAGATAATTTTTTGCTGTTGAGTAGTTACTTTTTTATTAATACTTAATCTGAATTATTCATTACAGAATCCACCACCGATTCTTTATCAATTTCTAATGATAACCATAAATCAATTGCTGAGCCAAGACTGACTGATATTTTTTCGTGATGAACCGGCGATTGCTTCCATACTATTGCCTTCATGCTGTCGGTGGGTGTTTTTATACTTTCGTCATACTCGGTTATCCCGATATTAAATCCGCATTCTGTAATTCTTTTTTCAGCTTCAGTAAAAGATAAACTGGTGACTGACGGCACGATTCCTTTTTCATAGCTTTGTTTTCCGACAACCAGGTCTATTACCGACCATTTTTCAATCAAAATTCCTTCTTTAATTTGTTTTCCTTTATATAATTGTTTTAATACATTGTTTGTAGCCCAATCGGGTTTGTATATCAGCTTCCCTGTTTTCAGTCCGAATGTTTCAAGCAGAGCTGTGGCTTGTCGCAGAGATACTCCAACAACATTCGGCATTTTTACATGCTCAGGATAGACGGCATTTATGGTTAAAAAGATAGTCCGGTTTTCTTTTACTTTAAAATTTGTTTCGGGACTTTGATCAACTACTGTACCCCGTGAAAATTCCGTACTATAAACCGAATCAATTACTTGGTATTTAAGCTTTTTATCAATACATAGCTGCTTAACCTCGTCAAATGTAAGCCCAGTAAAATCAGGAACCGACAGCGCCTCGCCATGATGTGTATATTTATTCAGGGCGAAAAGCGTTACAATTGCCAAAATAAGAATTAACAATACTGCAAGAAATATATTAATTGTCAGAACTTTTATTAATGATGGGACTTTCAAAATAGTAAAATTATTATAAGAGAGAGATTTGGAATGTAGAAACGTTGCATGCAACGTTTCTACATTCCAAATCTCTCTCTAACCAATTTAATAATAACGAACACACAAAGATAAAATTATATATTGAAATACTGTTTGTATTTATTTACATTTTTCATTGTACAGCCCGTCGCGTTCAACCGGCATTCTGCGGGCATTACGGATTAATGAAATTATCTCATCAACGCTCATTGCAGGAGCAAGTTCTTCAACGCCGGCATAGCTATAAATACGTGTCGAATCGTAAATAGTCCCATCTAAATCATCCACGCCGAACGACAATGACAGTTGGGCGGTTTCTTTACCGAGCATTGGCCAATAAGCTTTGATATGAGGAAAATTATCAAGAAAAATGCGGGAAACGGCGTAATTTTTTAAATCTTCAATCCGGTTCACTTCGCCTAATTCATGCAGTTGATTGTTTTTGCTCCTGAATTTAAGCGGGATAAATGCGTTGAACATTCCTGTTTTATCCTGTAAATTACGCAACTGTTCAAGATGATTTAAGCGGTGCCTGTAGTTTTCAATATGACCGTATAGCATGGTTGCGTTTGAATGCATGCCTGCATTATGAATAGCTTCATGAATAGCAAGCCAACGGTCGCCTGTCAGCTTTTCGGGGCATATACGGTTGCGGATTTCAGGAGTAAAAATCTCTGCGCCTCCACCGGGAATTGAATTTAAGCCGGCTTGTTTAAGAAGAGCTATTCCCTGTTCAATAGTGAGCCCTGCTTTATTAATTACATAATCAAGCTCAACGGCGGAAAACGCCTTAATATGAACCTTTGGTAATAATGTTCTTGTGAGTTTCAGGAGATTGCAATAATATTCCAGGTCGTGCTCAGGGTGTACGCTTCCTACGATATGTATTTCGGAAATATCAGGTTCATTGGCACAAGCAGAGACGCCCAAGGCACAAGCAGAGACGCCCAAGGCACAAGCATTATTTCTTCCTGTGTATAATTCCAACTACCGGGTTCGCCCTCTTTTCGTGAATATGAGCAAAACCTGCAATTATAAATACATATATTGGATGGCTCGATATGATAGTTTCTGATAAAATATGTTTTATTGCCATGCTTTTGTTCACGGACATAATTTGCAAGCAATCCCAGAAAACCTAATTCTCCCTTTTCAAATAACAGCAATCCTTCCTTCAGAGTAATTCGGATATTACCCACTATTTTTTCGGCGACAGATAATAAATCTTTATCAAAGAAGCCGGATTGAATTATATGTGATAAATCAGGCATATTCTGATTGTCGTTGAAATATATCTGCTAATAATTTCTGAACAAGTGACCTCGCAAAAGTATAATTTTTTGAAAGATAAAGGTGGCTAGTACCTAAATTGACCTTTTGAGGTTGTAAAGGATGTCCTAATTTTGGGGAGCACATCCACATTGGAGCCGTTAAGGTTATTTCGTTGAGCATTGAAAGTTTTGCTGCATCTAAAATTTCCAATTCTAATGGCAGCCCTTCATTGTCAAGGTGAAGAATTACTCCTTCTTTCAAGTCAACCGAATCAGCAAGCTTGCCGTTTCGCTATTGAATAATCAACACATCAGCATCTTTTGAATATTTTATCTTCATTATAATCTACCAATAGCAGTTAAAATTGACTTGTGACCTTCTATCAGTTCATTGAATTTTTTCAATGTAAGGTAAAATTCCTCCTTTGTAGGAAAAAGTACATTTTTATTTCCATAGCGCTTCAACACTTTGCAAACCTGCAGGTAGAGTTTGTCAACTTCTTTTAAATTCCCTGATTTGTCCATATTTTATCCAGTTTTTAATTTCATTGTCGGCATAATAATTTTCGCGAATGCCAGTCATTATTTTTGCATATTCCGGTTCGTCTTTTATATTCAGTACAATTTCATTCAAAAGTAAAAAATGTTTTGTAATGATAAATGCAGTTCTCCTGTTTCCGCTTGCAAATGCGTGTTTCTTTATTGTATTTTTCAACAGATAAACCGCTTTGTCGTATATATCGCCTTTCTCCTGTTGGCAACCTGTAACAATATCTTGAATTTTTCGATAGCTTAGTACTTCACTCTTATCGGCTTTCTTTGTTTGTATTAAATTTAACGCAAGAATATTAAACTCAATAATTTCCTGCGAAGTGAGATAAATGATATCTTTTTTGTCATTCATTTATAAACCTATGTTAATTTTTTTTCATAGTTTACCATTTAATCATTTCGACCGCGCTCACTTTGACACGCTCAGTGCATCGCAATGCAACGAAAAAAAATCAGTGGTTCAGACATTTTCCCTAATCCTTGATGCACCGTACAGCAAAGCCGTATACTTTCTGAGGGAATCTCCGGTAAATTTGAGATTTATCATAATTAAGGCAACGTACTCATGCACTATTATCACCGCCCACTGTAGCTAACCACCAACCACAGCTATTATTAACACTATTAAAAGAGCCAAAGTCATCAGTATTGCCACCGGGAAGAGCAGTAAAAAAACTACTATTGGTAGCACCGGTATTTGGGCTTGTCCAATGTGTTGTTCCGATTTCTTTTAGTTTGCCACCCTCATCCGTTCCTCTATAATCAATTGCATCTGCCTGACTTTGTGTCATACCAAGAAACATTTCCATTTGTTTATATTCGTCATCAGTCAGAATATGCCAACCTGTCGGACATATTCCCTGAACATTACCGGCAGGAACAGGAATCCAATTGGCGGTATTAGTTGCGCCATTCAGGTATTGTACAATTTCTGCCCATTGATATAAACCTCCATATATTGTGCAGTTGGCTTCATTATTGCTATAACAATACTTCTCTGGTGTACTATTGTTTGTCTGGGCTGATGTTCCATTTATTTTTGTTCCATAGTTAAGATTTTCCGCCATCCAGCATTGATTACCGATTCGCACAGTACTGTAACTTTTTCCATCACGTACATCGTACAAAAGTAGAGTATCGCAACTAATTATATCTAAT
>JACQWN010000639.1 GCA_016209245.1 Bacteroidia bacterium | reverse complement strand
TTCGTATTTTGTTCGTACTTCGGTGGGATAATTGCTATAAATAAACCGATTGTAAAATGTGGAAATTTATACAGTTTGATGTATAAATAACTGATAGATAGAATTTGTTAAAAAAATAGATTTTTAGATGCGATAATTCAAAAATTTATTATATTTTTGTTTCGATTTAAGTAAATTGGTTAGCGGGTTCTACGATTTTTTTGAATTAAAGTGAAAAAATGAATTTTTAGAACCCACCATAAGTATTTATAATGTATCATCTCAATACATGCAGGGAAATAAGGGAAAGTGTGAAAGTGAGACAATGAGAAAGTGTGCACAGTCTCACTTTCTCATTGTCTCACTTTCATACTTTCAAATTCCTTACCTGTAAATATGGAGAAGTTACGATAAAGACAGGTGGAGGTGTGTTAACCACTATGTTATATCAAAATGCTAAATGAATTAACGACCGTTATTATTAAACGGCAGGAAATAAAGCGTCATTTAGTAACATAAATGAGTGTTTTTCGTAAAATAAAAAACTGGCTTTATTATTTCAGGAAATAGAATTTGACACGGGTCAGACTGTTATACAAAAAAATGAACCAAGCACTTCGGTATATATAATATTAAACGGTACTGTACGGATACATGACGGCGGTCATGTTTTCGGATTGCTCGATGAAGGAGCGATATTTGGCGAATATTCACTGCTCGATACCAGACCCCGTTCTGCATCGGTTACTACAATCACTAAAACCAGACTTTTAAAGCTTGATAATTCGGATTTATCAAAAGATAAAGCCACAAGGGCTGCTGTGATTCATGGTATTGTTAAGGTACTGACTGATAGGTTGCGCAGCCATAATGAACTTGAGGAAAAGCTTACAGAGGCATATCATAGGATAAGACTTCAAAAGCTGCAGATTGAACAGGAGAAGCAAGTTGTCGAGAAAAAAAATGAAGAAATTATGGGAATAAATGCTGAACTAACGATTCAGCGGGATGAAATTGAAAAGCAAAGAAATGAAATAAAGGAAGAAAAAGAAGAAATTGTTCAGCAAAATGAAGAAATACGGCAGCAAAATGAAGAGATTCGAGCTCAACAGGATGAATTAATTAAACAGCGGGATATATTGGAAGAAAAGCTTCGTATTATTGAACAACAAAATAGGAAAATATTGCAATTGAACCGGAAAATAAAAGCTCAGCGTGATAAGCTTCAAAAGCAGCAGGATGAAATAAGGAATATACTAAGAAGCTAAACTAAATATCTGCAATAAATGCTCCATGCTCGGAAACCGAATAACATGCAATTCCGGAGCTTTTGCTTTCCTCAATCCATTTATCCGTTCTCCATCTTGAATTATTTGAATCAATAATTATTTGTTTTACATTGTAATACGATAAAATTTCCGCAATTGAATATTTGACATTGCCGGTAATGATTATATAATCAAGGTTTATCTTCAATCCGTCTGTCCATTTTCGTAAGTTGTTATCTTTTAATATCATTATTCTTTTGCCATGGAAATTAATATAATTATTTTTATAAAAGATATTAGGATTATCAAGCTTCATGTAATTAGTGCATAAATACCTGCTATTGAGCCGGTCGAGCTGGATAAATTTTTCATTTTTCAATCCGAGCGCCAACCAGTTGTTACGGATATAGTAATTGACCTTTTTTTGATTTTCTAAAGGAGTCATATTGCTTAAGAGAATATTGTCGCAACCGTCAATGAAATTATAAGCTGAAATACCTTTAATATTATATACTATGAACTTTTTTTGTGCCGAAGCAGTATATGATTTATATAAATGTACTGTCAGAAAACAGGCGGTCAGAACAAGAGAAATATTCATATATAATGGCTTTTTATGTAATAAATAAAGAGAAATTGTAATAATAAAAATATAAATAATGAATACCTGCAACAGCCCGATTGATATATTATCACTTACTGAAAATGGTAAATGTTCAATAAAGGTTACTGATAAATTCAGTATTTTGACAGTATAAAACAGTATTTTTCCTAATATGGCAGCAATATGTGTAATAAATGAAAAAAAGAAAAGCAATATAGCGACATAGATTAGAACTGAAGAAACAGGAATTACTAAAATATTGGTAAGGAGAAAATAGTTTGGAAACTGGTGAAAGTAATATAGTCCGATTGGGAAAGTCACTAATTGTGCGGCTATTGAAACAGTGATCAAAGCCCATATTTTATCCAGCAGCCAATTCTGGGGAATAAATAAAGCATATAATTTCGGTTGAAAAAAAACAATACCAAGAACAGCGATATATGAAAGCTGAAAGCCGATATCCATAATGAAAAATGGATTTATTAACAACAGTACAAAGGCGGAAGTTGCCAGAATATTATAAATATTTGTATTACGGCTGAGTGTTTTTCCGATAATGATAAACGAAAACATTGCCGCTGCCCTTAATACAGCAGGCGATAAACCTGTGAGCATTGCGTAGAACCAAAGAAAGAGAATAATTACAGCAGCTTTAACAATCCTCCAATGTCTTTTTTTATTCAGAAAAAATAATAATGGATTAATCATTAAATAAATAATACCGACATGCAGACCGGAAACTGATAATACATGCATTGCACCGGTTGAAGAATAGGAGTGTTTTATTTCCTGGTCAAGCTTATCGTTATATCCGAGTGTCAGAGCGGAAGTCACTGCAAATTCATCACCTTTAAGACCATATTTAGTGAAAATTGAAAGAAGTTTATTGCGAAAGGTTAAAGATATTTTTTTCAGAAAATTACTATTATCTCTGTCGAGAATTTTCCATTTTCCAGATTTTAAATATGCCTGTTTTGTTATCAGATGAAAAGCAAGATATTGTTTATAATCAAATTCATTGGGATTACCCATATTTCTGATATCATTCAGGTTTGGCTCAAATACTATCCTGTCGCCATATTCTAAATATTTTAACAGACTATCCTTCTCAAAGTAAACCATTGTTCTTCCTGAAGAGCTTTGCCATTCTTTGTTATTTTTGACTGCAACAATTTCCATTTCAGCTTTTACAGAATTATCAAGTTCTATTGGTGGTTTGTAAATTTTGCCTATAATCAGTCCGCTTGAATCAGATATGTTAGTTGAATGATTCAAAAAATTCTTTATTATTACACATTCCGACCCGGCGACGAAAAGTATAAGATATAGCAGTATTCCGAAAATCCATGTATAATGATAATTTGTACTTATTGTTTTTATTCTGTAAATAATAAACAAGCATACTGCACTTAGCAGAAAAATGTATAAATGGAAAGGGACGACTATTGATAATTTGATTTGTACGATAATTCCGATTATAAATGGAATAATCAGCCGTATTAATGGCATTGTTCGCAGTTCTTCCTGAAACCACATAGTATTGTTGATATGAAAAAATTAATCCGTTCGAATAATTACGACCAGTTGCTGATACATATTTGCAATCCGCACCTGACGGTAGTCACATTCGCTTTCCTCACTTTAATAGACGATTACTCCGTTCGTTTA
This sequence comes from Bacteroidia bacterium, assembly GCA_016209245.1. Classification (GTDB taxonomy): domain Bacteria; phylum Bacteroidota; class Bacteroidia; order Bacteroidales; family BM523; genus JACQWN01. Next base: position 33 of record JACQWN010000639.1, on the reverse strand, counting down.
TTAATTGATATGTGCAATTTAACAATTTAGCAA
>JACQWN010000221.1 GCA_016209245.1 Bacteroidia bacterium | reverse complement strand
AAGTTCACCGTCAACAGTGAGATTTCCGCCGATAGTAACGGTAATGTCTGTTGTTTTTGTATTGTCAAGCGTTATAATACAACTGGCTCCAATGGTGAAGTTCCCCTGAATGGTGTTGACGATTCCAAGGTTACCGTCCTGTTCCCAGTTCCCGCCGGTATAGTTAAGCGTTAAATTTCCGTAATTGCCGGTCATATTTGCAGTGAGAGCAGTGGTAGTATTCACCCAGGTGCTTATGGTAACATTGCTGCTTGCTGAAAAATCTTCAGTCGCCAGCGAAAACATTGTGTCGTCAGAAGCAGTACTGGGATTATGAATGTAGGTTCCGCTTCCAAGAATGCTAAAAACTTTTCCAGCATACATAATAAATTTCCGCTGATTATCCAGGCTGCCTGTGCTGCCGATAATCACATCTCCCTTTGCATCAAGGAAACGATTAGCAGCATTGCCGATAGTAAGCGTTCCGTCAATAGTAAGCGTAGAGTTAACGGTGAGGTCTTTCCCGCCTCCGGCTGTGCTAATAATAATAAAGCCGCCGCTATTAATAGTGAGTGCATTGCAAACTGCACCGCTAATATTAACAGTTATCGTATATTCGCTGCAAATAATCACATCATCGGCAGAGGTTGGCACAGCGCCTGTCCCGCTTCCGCAAGCCGTGCCCCATGTACCTGCATCGCCCCAGTTGCCTGTAACTTTTGAGTAATATGTAGCAGCAAGAATCGGCGATGAAACGAATAAAATAAAAAATAAAAATAAAATAATAAATAATAAAGGGGAAAATATTCTTGAACCTAATTTCAAATATTCCAGTTCTGAGAGTTCAGTTGTTCTTTGCATATTAGTATAATTTAAATAAAATTTAAAATTGAACTATTCATCCTTCAAAGATAATCATTTTTAAAAAACAACCCCCATTTTTATTAACAGTAACAAGTTTATAAAAACTGCTGAAAGTTAAAAAAAAAATGTCTTATCTCTCACCTCATCTGTTGAATCAAAACAGGGGGAGTAGTTACAATTTTATAATATATTAACTCTTTTCACAGCCGAATACACAGGATTACACGAACCATTAATATATCTGATATTCGATTTATCCCCCTGTTTGCGTTCGACTTAGTCGAGAGCCTAAGAACGCTCTCGTCTGAAGACGAGTGCGAACTGGAAACAGATATTTTTATAATGAAATAATTCTGATTTCAACCCTGTCATTTTTACTTTTTCCTTCTTCGGTTGAGTTATCCGCTATTGGTTCTGTGCTGCCATAACCTTTATATTTAATTCTGTTTGCAGCGATTCCCTTTTTAACAAGATAATCCCAAATTGCTTTTGCACGTGCGGAAGTTAATTGCTTGTCAGATTCAATGTTACCGCTATTGAATGTATGGCTTGCAAGTTCTGCAATCATAGTTTTATGTTCCTGCATCATTGCTGCAAAATTGTCCAGTTCAATATAAGAAGAAGCAGTTAAAACAGATTTGCTTTGCTCAAAGGTAACAAAAGCCATTCGTATATTCATACCAACTTTAAAATCATAATAAGAAAGCTGGTCGAAAGTAATTTCTTCGATACAATTGCAATCTATGGCCGATTTGACAGCTCTGATTGAAATATCATCAATATAATAATGTGCTATGGGTTTTTCTTTGAAGCTTCCTAAAATGATATATAGTTCATAGCCTTCGGCGGTGAAAGTTGTACAAGTTCTCATCCAGCTTTCCGTATCATTAAATCCGCTGCGTGAAGTAAAGGTAATATGAGGAATTGCGGGTTCATTCGCTCTTATAATTTTTTTTTCAGCTGAAAAGATGGCGCCTAATTCAGCTATTCCGGCGCTTGAATTTTCCGCTTTTGACACATAAAGCTCAACGCAATAGAGTGAATCCTTTTGCAAAGTATCTTTTAGCGATATCATTATATATTCCTGGCTTTGCGTGTTAATACCGGCATAAGCCGAGCCGTCATGGGGCATCTGGTATCCGTTGCTGTTTATAGGAGAAGATGCATATTGATTGTCGGTATATTTCGTATAATATGTCGCTTTGCCTGTGCCTGCATTATACCAGCCCCTGACGCAAATATCAAGTTGCCCCGAGCCGTCGGGTAATTTTTTGTATTCTTCAAAACCGGAATTGACTATAAGATTGCTGCTGTCTGTCGTTTCGGAAGTTTCTTTATAAATTTCATAATAATAAGGAGTTTGTCCTGTTCTGATTTCTTTTCTTATCAAAAGACTGTCATAGTAAATATTTTCCTTCACAAGTGATTTTGCATTTGGGCCGATAAGCATAATTTTCCCATGAATGGAAGTATCGGCAGGAACGATACGGACTTTTCGTCAATAATTCCTTGGGCGAAAACCTCAAGGCCTATTAATCTGCCCTCGCGGTAAATTTCTTCTTTGATAAGCGTTTCTTCATGGTCATAATATTTCCATGAACCATCAGGGATATTTGCCAAATCATAACCTTTTTTTTCATCGAGATATGACTCTGTACGCATTAAAGCTCCATCGCGGTACCAATATGTCCATTCGCCTGTTTTTTTCTTGAATTTTGTTTTAGGATGGTTTATTGAGCCTATTTTAGGATTCATGTATGTATAATTCGAATATTCACCTCGCCCCTTCAAAGTGCCGTCTTCATAAAATTCGTCTTTTGTCTGGCTCAATACTGTAAAACTGTTGAAATACAAAGCGAGTGGGATTATCAGTTTCGTTATCAATCTTACATTTTTCAGCATATTTTTTTTTGTTATAAAAAGAAACTATTTTAGTTGCAAATTTAAACCCTAAAATTATGAAAAAAATTTCGATAATACTAATTTTTTTATGCCTAACATCTCAGTATAATTTTGCGTCCGAAGGTGAGAAGATTGTGAAGTCTGCTATTACGGAAGTTACTGTATTTCTGTCAGGCGCCCAAATAACGCGTTCAGGCAATTTGTCAATACCGGCTGGGACTACCATTATGATATTTGATGGATTACCTCAAAACATTGATCAACAAAGCATACAAGCAACAGGGAAAGGAAATTTTACTATTCTTTCGGTTCTCCACCAGGTTAATTATTTAAAAACCGAAGAAAAAAGCAAGGAAATCATTGCTATGGAAGATTCGGTTGAAAGGATGCAAAACCAGTTGACATCCCAATATAACATGCTTGAAGTTTATTCTTCAGAAGAAAAGATGTTGCTTTCTAATGCAGAGATTGGCGGTCAGGATGCAGGGGTGAAAATCGCCGATACCATCAGACGGGAAATATCATGCAGCTGATATTCAGAAATATTCTCTACCAGCCACTTATCAATATTCATCCGCTCCCAAGCTTGACAAAGTCGCTTTTTATTAGTCATCCATGAATAAAACTAAACAACCTTTATATTTTTCATGGATGTATTTATTTATTAACCATGAAATATTTTAATTATGATTTGTATTTTTTATGGTTAATTATTATTTTTGTAAAATGATAAAGCGGTATATCCAGGAAGAATTATTAAATTGTCTCAAAAACTTTCCGGTTACTATTATTCTCGGCCCAAGGCAGATAGGGAAGACGACTCTGGCGAATACTATTTCTGAAATAATAGAACCGCCCGTATTATATTTAGATCTGGAGAAAAACTCACATTTACAACGACTTATTAATGATGCTGAAGCATACTTAATCAAAAACAGCGATAAGTTGATTATCATTGATGAAATGCAGCGTATGCCGCATCTATTTCCATTACTACGTTCACTTATTGATATGTCGCGGAAACCTGGACGATTTTTACTGCTTGGTTCATCATCGCCAAAGCTTGTAAAAGGGATTTCGGAATCATTGGCAGGTAGAATTGCGTATGTCGATTTATCCGGTATAAATATTCAAGAAGCGTTTGCTTCAGGAATTTCTCAAGAAGATTTGTGGTTAAAAGGCGGGTTTCCCGTTCCTTTGCTTTCAAATAATAATGAGAGTGCATTTAATTGGTATCAACATTTTATCCGTTCATATATTGAAAAAGATATGAATGAACTTTTTGGTGTCGAATTTCTTCCTAAAGTTATAGAACGTTTTTGGCAAATGATTGCCCACAATAGTAGTAGTCTATGGAATAACGAGTCATATTCCAGAGCGTTAGGAATTTCAACCCCAACTTTAAACCGGTATTTAAATTATATGGAGGGTGCATTTTTACTTACACGATTATCCCCATGGTTTTTCAATATAAACAAGAGATTGGTTAAATCACCTAAAATCTATATACGCGATACAGGTATTTTACATTACCTTAATAATATCTATGATTTTAATTCTCTTTTCGGTCATACGATTGTCGGTGCATCCTGGGAAGGATTTGTCATTGAACAAATACGTCAATTAAAAAATAAAAATATTGAGCTATATTTCTATCGTACTCACCAGGGCGCTGAGACCGATTTAGTGCTTGTAAAGACGATGAAACCCATAGCACTGATAGAAATAAAACTTTCAACCGCCCCACAAGTTTCAAAAGGATTTTATCAATGTATTGAAGATCTTAAAACGGCTAAAAATTATGTCATTATGCCCTCAGGCGATGTCTTTCCTGCTAAAAACAGTATATGGTGCTATAACCTTCACGAATTTCTGACTGAAGTTTTACCTACAATCACCTGACCATTAGGCATTTCTCTACAATTTGTAGTATCCCAAAAATTCTAATACTTTTTTGGTATCATCTCAATACATGCAGGGAAATAAGGGAAAGTGAGAAAGTGAGACAATGAGAAAGTGTGCACAGTCTCACTTTCTCATTGTCTCACTTTCATACTTTCAAATCCTTTACCTGTAAATATGGAGAAGTTACCTTTTTTGGGAGTCATATTTTCTTAAATTTGCACTCTTTAACCGAAAAAACCTTTTGACTTATGGAAAATATCGAATTATTGAAAGGCAGCGAGTTTCTTGTTAAAGAAACGAGCTTTGATAATATTTTTATTCCTGAAGAATTTAACGAAGAACAGGTTATGATAGCCAAAACCTGTGAAGATTTTCTTGCAACCGAGGTATTTCCGAATCTAAACCGGATTGATAATATGGAACCGGGCCTAATGCGCAATCTTATTACTAAATCGGGAGAACTTGGTTTGCTTGGAATTTCTGTTCCGGCAGAATACAATGGGTTTGACCAATCGTACCTGACTGTAATGAGGGCTAATGAAGCTTTTGGTTCCGGCTATTCATTTGCTGTTGCTTATATGGCTCACACTGGAATTGGCACATTGCCAATACTATATTATGGAAATGAACAACAAAAACAAAAATATATTTCCAGGTTAGCTACCGGTGAATGGATTGCTGCTTACTGCCTGACCGAACCGGATGCCGGTTCCGATGCTAACGCCGGAAAAACTAAAGCGACCCTTTCGGAATGCGGAAAATTTTATATTCTGAACGGCCAAAAAATGTGGATTACCAACGGCGGTTTTGCCGATATATATACGGTCTTTGCAAAAATTGATAACGACCGTATTCTCAGCGCTTTTATTGTTGAAAGGAGTTTTGAAGGAATAACCATAAATCCCGAAGAAAAGAAAATGGGCATAAAAGGTTCGTCAACATGTCAAATATTTTTCAACGATGTCAAAGTTCCTGTGGAAAATTTGTTAGGTAAGAGGGGCGAAGGTTTCAGAATAGCTATTAATATTTTGCATATAGGAAGAATAAAATTGGGAGCTACAGTGCTTGGCGGATGTAAAAAAGCCATTACACAGACTGTAAACTATGCCAACGAAAGGAAACAATTTGGTTCGTTTATCTCCGGCTTTGGAGCTATTCAGCACAAGCTGGCGGAAAAGGTGATTAAGACATGGGTTACCGAATCGGCAGTCTATCGTGCAACAATGGATATCGAAAAACTGATTGAAAAATTTATAGAACAAGGAATGGAAAAAGGGAATGCTGTAATTGATGCTAATGCCGATTATCAGGTGGAATGCGCCATGCTCAAGGTTCTTGGTTCAGAGGCACTTGATTATATTGTTGATGAAATGGTGCAAATTTACGGTGGAATGGGATTTTCTGCTGAAGCCCCCGCCGACCGGGCTTACCGCGATTCAAGAATCAACAGAATATTTGAAGGGACAAACGAAATTAACAGATTATGGGCTTCAGATACCGCAATAAAAAGAGGACAGAAAGGAATATATGATTTGAACCCGGCTATTAAATGCCTGATGGATAGTTTAAATTCATTGCCTGATTCTTTTGATTTCAGCACTGATTATTTTGAAGCAGGGAGGCAGATTACAGGTAATTTGAAAAAAGCAACCCTGATGGTAATAGGAGCAGCTATTGAAAAATTTGGCAAAGTTCTTTCTACCGAACAGGAAGTTCTGATGAATATCAGCGACATGATGATTGAAGCTTATGCTGCCGAATCAGCATTGCTAAGAGTACAAAAACTCGAAAATATTAAATGCGCCGATACAGTGAAAATTTACAAAGATATTCTCGATGTTTACTTGTATGACACTGCATATAGCATTTCAAAATACGGACACGATGCACTCTATTCTGTTGAAAGCGAGAAAGCCGGATTGTTGCACAAAGGGTTACATTATTTTACAAAAGCTCTGCCTGTTAATATAAAAGAAGCAAGGAGAAGGATTGCAGCGAAATTAATTGAAGATAACCGGTATAATTTTTGATTACGAACCGAGCAGACTGTGAGGAATAGAATAAGTTATAAGTAATAATACAGCGGCAGTTATTACCGCCCAGGGCCGTTCTTTTTTCAAATTAAGGAGTATTGCAATTAACCATCCTGTAAAGGCGACTAATGTTTTTGTATCGGTGAGGTCTTTTCCAAGAGGGAAGCCGGTCCAGAATTCTCCAAAGGCGTACTTCTGCATAATTGGACCAAAAATAAAACCGCCGGTAAATAAAACAATTAATGTCAATACGCTGTATAAGCGGAACGATTTGAGCTTTTTAAGTGTAAATAAACCGGACACGTTTGATAAAAGCATTGCAATAAACATAAAAAAAATATGCGGAATCATAATTAAAGCAGGAACATCATCCCTGAATCGGATGATAATAGGGTCTTTTTTTGCTATATCTTTTGAAACAGATTGCCCTGTAACGGTTATATAATACTGAAGCTTACCAGCCGGGGGCTGATGAGGCAGATACGCAATCAATGTTCCATTTTGCCTATTGAATGTAAGCTGATTCCATTCATCGCCTGAAGGAAACCTGCGATAAAAAAGCATTGCATTCCCGGCTGTATCAGGAATTTCAAGCATCAGCATACAATCTGTATTTCCTGCATGGCTTCTGGGTAGCTTGAATGAATATTCCTGACGATTAAGCTCTATTTCGCCTGATATTGGATAAGTAGGCCCGGTGATACGTTGGTAATAAGCGGTTATGATAGTTAGAAGTACAGCTAAAATCCAGAATAATACTTTATATCTCATAACTGCAATTATGATACTTTTAACAGAGAACAAATTTACATGAAAATTTTCGATATTCAATATTCGAAAAAAATTATTATTTTTGAAAGTTGGTAGATTTATACTTTACACAGTATAAATTTCAGCAACAATTACGAGTTAGTAGTTGGTAGCGGTAGTTGGTAGTCGGATTGCTACTACTTACTACCAACTACTACTACCAACTTTTCAAAATGCTGAAATTTATCCCGTTTGTTATATAATATTAATACGATGCTTTTTCCTTACGCGAGAGCTCTTTTATTGCTTTTATTGATTTCTTCCCCATTAATCTTATTCGGTCAGGTTTATAACAAATGGGTTGATACTATATTAATATATCAGAAGTTCGGAGAGAAGATTAAGCCGGATGATTTCAATAAAAAAATGTTTAATGAAATACTTTTGTTTCAGATAAACAAGCAGCGTATATTCAGATACAACCTTGAACCATTACAGCCAGATACTATATTGGAAAATGCTGCAGACGTTCAAGCATCATATATGGCTGAAACAGATGAAGAAACAGTAACAGGGTCCGGACAATTTAAAAATACAGGTAAGCGCTTAGTTTATTATGGAGGGTCAAATAAAGCATTTGAGCTTGTTAAGAAAATTTCGGTTTACAGAGGAAAAGATTTGCTTACCTTCAAAGAAGCTGCTGATGAAATAGTTTTTAAATGGTTTACTAATAAGCAATATCTGCCTGCGTTAAGTGATCCCAAATATATTAAAGCTGGGCTTGGAGCATATATGGATAAATCGGGAAAAAAATTGTTCGTTTCTTTTGTTCTTGGTAATTTTCAGTCATTAAATCAGGGGGCAAAAAGAATGGGTGAGCTTGCTGTTCCTTTTACGACAAAAAGTTACGGTTTACAACCCTTTGACGAAAAAATATGCAACAGATGCGAGCAATTCAGGAATATTGAAGACCTGCAGAAAGGATTACATGTTGAAAACGGTTTCATATATTTCAAATATAATAATTTACAAGCATTAAAAAAATTGATTAAAAAACCAAAAGATGGACTTGCTGTTGATATAATACAAAAAAGTCAATATTTATGTGAAGGAGCTAATATTATTGACAATAATCTGAATAACAAGGGTATATTATTAAAAAGAATATGGACAAATCAACTATATAAAAAGAATCAAATCATTGGAAAAAAGTCGAATGAAATTGTTGTTTGCTTGGGTAAAATGCCTGAAGGAATTGGGAATGAATATGAGCTAAATCTTATAATTATACAGGATAACCATGTCTGCAGGAACCTGCAAAAAACATATATAGCCAAAGCAGATGTGGAATATGAAGATATACTTGAATTATTGGCAGATACAATTACTATAGCTGGGAACGAGTACAAACCGGTAGCGAAAGATGCAGTTTTAAAATTTAAAATACCCTTTGAAGCTGGAAAATCGGAATATAAAAAAGAAGATATTAAAGCCTTTCTTCAGGCGCTCAATGAACCTGATTTTACGATAAATGAACTTACAATTACCGCCTATTCTTCTGTGGAGGGTTCAGATGAAGTAAACCGCAACCTGCAAGCACACAGAGCTGAGAGTATTGTCGAAGCATTCAAATCAATGCAGAAAACCAAGATAAAAACTAAAATCATTAAATCATATAATTTAGATAATTTCAAAAACGATATTAAAAGCACTGAATATGCTTCACTTGCAGAATTGCCGATTAACGAGCTTCAGGATTATATCCAGAAAAACAATCTTAAAGAAAAACTTGAGCCGATGCTTGAGAAACACAGGTATGCTTTAATTGAGATGAAAGCTACTTATGATGTTGAGGGTTACAAGGAACAACCTTATGTAGTAAAAATGTTCAATAAAGCAGTAAAAAATAATGATTTGCCTCTGGCGCTTTCGATTCAGAAATATATTTTAAAAAAAATAATTGCTGACGAATACGATAAAGAGGCGTTTACTAATCAGGAAATACCTGATATAACTGAAACTAACGGATTACGGATAAATAAATTAAAACTTTCAGGTCTGTTAATGAATAAGCTCTGGATGGAAAACTATATTAATCTTTCAGATTTAGAAGGAGAATATTGTGACATAATTCATAAATTGAACAGGATAGTTCCCGAAAATGTATATATTAATTTCAATCGTCTTTATTGTGATATTCTTCATGAAAAACTTGATGAAATTGAAAAGATTGATGAGATACAACAGGAAATAGAGATATTATATGAATCTGTTTTGAGTAAACCTACTGTTGATGCCCTGAATCTGAAATTTCAATTTAAAATTATTGAAGTTCTTGATACACTTGACACACCCCATCCAAAAATGATTGAAAGCCTGGAAAGGGTTAAAAAAATTATTGATATCAGGGAATCGAACTGGCAAAATGCCCTTAAACTTTCTTATCTTTTTATAGGACAGAATGATTACGAATTTGCGGTAAAATTGCTTGAGCCATTTATTGATGACCAGGTAATATTTGAAGAATTATTATTTTTATATTTTTCATTATGCAGTTATTTTCCCGACCGCGCACAATCACAAAAATTCACAAATGCTATGATACGTGCCAGCCAGGAATATCCTCACCGCTTCTGCGAACTTTTCGATAGTAACCATTTTTCCGTTCAGATTTTCGAAAATCCTAAAGTGAAAGAGCTGTATTTCAGGCAATGTAAAGATTAATTTTTTATGATTGTTGACCTTTTCATACCATGTTTTATTGACCAGCTTTACCCTTCGACTGCTTTCAATGTAGTCAGGATATTGGAAAAATCAGGCATAAATGTGAATTATAATACAAATCAGACCTGTTGTGGTCAACCGGCTTTCAACACCGGCTACTGGAAAGAAGCCAGAGATGTTGCTGAGAAATTCATTTCTGATTTTCAAAACGATCGTCCAATTGTTTGTCCTTCAGCTTCATGTGCCGGCTTTGTAAAAAAAAGATACCCCGAACTTTTTAAAAATATTCCTGCGAAACATAATTATGAAAAAGTGTGCAAAAATATAGTGGAGTTAACCGATTTCCTTGTAAATCACCTGAAAATAAAAGATACAGGAGCTAATTTCCCTTTTAAAATAACTTATCACGATTCATGCAATGCTTTGCGGGAATATGGTATAAAAGATGAACCCCGTATTTTATTAAAGCATGTCAAGGGATTACAACTGCTCGAAATGGAAAAGACCGATATGTGCTGCGGTTTTGGAGGAACATTTTCTATTAAATTTGAGCCGATTTCGACAGCTATGGCCAAGCAAAAAGTTGAAAATGCACTTGCAACAGGCGCTGAATATATTGTTTCAACTGAAGCATCATGTCTGATGCATCTTGAGGCATATATCAAAAAACATGCACTTCCAATTAAAACAATTCATATTGCCGATGTTCTTGCTTCAGGGTATTAAAGTATTAAAGTATTAAAGTATTGAAGTGTTTAAGTGTTTATGTGTTTAAGTGTTTAAGTGTTTAAGTTTTTAAGTGTTTAAGTGTTCAAGTGTTCAAGTGTTCAAGTGTTCAAGTGTTCAAGTGTTCAAGTGTTCAAGTTTTCAAGTGTTCAAGTGTTCAAGTGTTCAAGTGTTCAAGTGTTCAAGTGTTCAAGTGTT
>JACQWN010000638.1 GCA_016209245.1 Bacteroidia bacterium | reverse complement strand
GAGGTACTGGTATACCCTGCATCACAAATAAGTTGTCGCCACGCCTGAGCGTAGCGGTTTACTTATTATTCTTATGATGCAAGAAAATTACCAGTTTTCGAATACCAAAATAAAAGCTAAACGCTTTACATTACATATTTTAGAATTTTATGTCATATTTTTAAAAAATCAATACAAATATATAAATTTTCTTTTGTCTTACCAGATTACAGTGATATTGTCAATTTTTTTAAATTTTTTATCGGGAGAAATAACCGGCACATCATAATATTTCGCAGTAGCTAATATCATCCTGTCATGCAATTCGTAAAAGTCAACTGTTGTTGCAGTAAGAATAATATCGGCAGTTAAATCTATTACCCGGTACATGTCTGATGATTTGATTGCTTTTATGGTTTCTTCAACAGTAGTTTCAATTCTGTATTTTTCTCCCAAATATAAAATTTCCATTAAGCTAATGCTCGAAATTAAAAAAGTAAATTTTCCATCCTCTGCCTGTCGAAATATTTCAAGGACAACCGGAGTGATTTTTCCTTTTTGAGTCAAATATCTGACGAGCGTAACTGTATCAAGTAGATAATCCATAACTTGTAGATATTAGATTTTTTTCAAAATATTTATTTCAGTTTTTTTTCTAATACTTACAAGTTCCTTTTCTATATGGGAAATATCAATGTCACTATTTTTCCATAATCCCCACACGCTTTTTATTTGTTTGTCTTTTTCACTGCGTCCGCAAAGCAAACGGTCAATATAATTTAATATTTCGTCAATTTTTTCAACAGAAAGATAAGGGAGTCTGTTAATAATTTCTAATTGTTTAAGATGTAAGTTATTCATAAAATTGATTTTAAAAATAATTAAAAGTACACCATTTATATGTTTTTTAAGGAGCTAACAAGTCCATGTGATTACAAATAAGTTTAGTTAATACCGTAATGAGAACATTTCACTTATTATTCTTTGTTAGACAATGAAAATTACCAGTTTTCAATAGCAAGAATAATAGCTAAACGCTTCTGAATATTTTTATAAAAATAGATTTATGTCATTGTAAAATTTTAAAATTTGTATTTACCACTTTGTTACTTTTAGATTATCTATTTTCTCAAAATGTTTATCACGGCTTACCAATTCTAAATCGTGTTGAGTAGCTAAAGCTGCAATCCAAATATCGTTTTCGGGAATTGGATTTCCTTTGTCTTTCAAACCCTTTTTGATTTTGCCGTAATAATTTCCTGTATCTGCATCACAATTTAAAATACTTGCATCGTTCCTAAATCCATTGATTTTTTCAATGTTTTCCTTTTGTTTTACCGAATTGTAAGCGCCATAATACAATTCCCCTATTACAATTGAAGGAACATATACACTGTCAGCATTTTGAATGTTATTAACAACATTTATATCGTCATCGAAAAGTGCGATGACAATGTTCGTATCTAACAAATAATTACCATTCATTGTTGTCAATTTTTTCGCAGTCTGTAATTGCAGTTTTCATTAATACCAATTCTTCTTTGGTAATACAACCTGCATATTTTAATAATTTATTTGCCTTTTTTTCTACGTTGTAAAACAACGAATTGATAAACTCCAACAATTTCATTTGTTGATATCTATCCAAACGCGTAATTGATTGCCAAATCATCGCAGACAAGTCTTGTTGTTGGTCTTTTGAAGTTGTGTACATATATTTTTTTTACAAAAATACAAAATTTTATAAACTTTTAAAATAAAATGAATTTTAAGATGGAATTATTTTTTTTTCATAGTTCAAAAATTTATTGTGGTTTGGAATTTCTGTAAAGATATAAAATTATTCTTTGGAAATTAAAAATCTACAGTAATAAACTTGGAGTTAGCTGTCTTTGTCAAACAGTAAATTCATTCGGTTTGTTATCGAAGCACTCTACCCAAAGTTCATGACTTAACTTCAAGATACCAAACTCGTAAAAAGCTGGCCTTGATGTTTGGTCAAAATATATTGGCCTGTTAAAGCAAAATGTTCCGGAATGTTTAAAACAATATTCCTCCATTTTTCTAAACCTCTTACCCGCCTCTGACCATCCGCGATTCAAATCCCGCCTTTGAAGAAATACATTAATTTCTAATCCATCTACATTACCTCCTATAGAATGTCCAATGAAATGACCTTTATCCCAAGTATTGCCAAAGTAAGTTTCTGTTTTACCTACCCAGCCACGTAAACGATAATCGTCTCGTTGTTTTTTTGGGGGGGGAGATTTTCCAAATGCTGCAATAAGTCTGGACTCTATTTTTGGATTTACTGGTACTATCCCTTTCTTTTCTAAGGTAGCATAGTCGTCAAAGATATACTCGAATGAGCCATACTGAATACGGCAGATGTCAGTCATACGCTCACTTTGACTTTGGTATATATCCGCCCATAAAAATGGAAGTGTATCAATAAGATGTTTAACAACTTGGTCAATTCCCAAATTATCCATAGCAGCAAGAATTTTTGCATATTCGTTTTGCATATTCAATAAATAGGTTTGTGAATTATCTTTATTTAACATTAGCTAATTTTGGATTTCATAAAGTTTTATGCCATTGTAGCCCCAACTCAGGCGGTTTATAAAAAAGAAAAGCGTGGGACTGTAGCCTATCTGCTATTGAGGTACTGGTATACCCTGCATCACAAATAAGTTGTCGCCACGCCTGAGCGTAGCGGTTTACTTATTATTCTTATGATGCAAGAAAATTACCAGTTTTCAATAGCAAGAATAAGAGCTAAACGCTTTACATTACATATTTTAGAATTTTATGTCATTTTTATTTATAATTACATCACAAATATAAAAATTTTATAACAAAATCAAATGCAATGTTCGGATTTTAAAATTTAACAAGTAAAGTTTTTTTATAGTTCAAAATTTATTTTTCTTTCAACAAATAATTAGAAAGGTTGTGCAAAAGCCGTTTATGTCTTTCAGAGGAAATGACGCCAATGCTTCCCAGAATACTATTTTGAGGTAAGGCAGCCAAAAAACCAAGTCGTATCAAGGAGGTTTGTAATAGTCCGCTTTCTTTGAAATCGCTATCGTTTTCATCTATTATTTCATCAAATCCGTCAATATAATGCTCTGTTTTTGAGCTGATGCCGCATAGAAGAAAATCGTCAAATTTATGGAGTTTCCGCAATAAAAGAGCAGGGCGGAGTTTTACTTTTCCGTCTGCCTGTGGTATCGCAGCTTTTACAATGCTTGCTTCTTTCATGGTTTGTAATTAGGATTAGGTTCTAACAAAGGTACGTTGTCATAAACGGGTTCGTCCTTATCATAAGCTCTTGATAAACTTTGCATGGCGAGACGGTACCACTGCTGATCATCATCATTCTCATTTTCTAATATAACTACAACCAAAGGTGTGTTTGGCTGAATATTAAAGGGTTCATCAAAACAAACACTTTTACCATCATAATGTGCCTGAAGTGCGTTCATATAAAATTATTTTGGTACAAAAATAATATTTTTTTT
>JACQWN010000220.1 GCA_016209245.1 Bacteroidia bacterium | reverse complement strand
TAATCGTTCATGTTATTCAACAAATACAAGCATGGCGCTTAATCTTGGTGTATATGGTGCCGATTTAAGCTTTGCAACCATGTTTGACCAAGGGCAGACTTCAATAAAATATATTGCCGCCTCAAAAAAACTTGCAGAAGATTTAGGAATTCTTGATGCAATTTCTAAAAATACAATTGACAGAATGGAAAAAAATTCCGGTATCCGTGATTCTTTAATGGAAATAATTACTGAAACATTTATGAATTCCAATTCATTCCTGCGGGAAAACGACAGAGCTTCAATCGCTGCAATTATTCTTATAGGGGGATGGATAGAAGGCGTTTATATAGCTTCTAAAGTTACTCAATCCCTTGAAACAAAAGAAGAAATGCTTGAAAAAATTGCCGACCAGCGACTATCCTTATCAACATTATTAAGTCTGCTACAGGAATATCAGGACGATAAAAATATTGTTGCATTAAGCTCCAGCTTAAAAGACATAGAAACAGTATTTAATAAAGTAACAGTTACTACTTCGCCTATTGAAGTTGTAACAGACCCGCAAAACAAAAAGACTATTTTAAAATCGGCTACAAAAGTTACTGTTACGCCCGAAGTATTTGCAGAATTATGCGAAAAAATTACTATATACAGGGATAAAATTATCAAAGGAGAAATTATTTAGAGGCGTCTATTTGCCGGTTATTTTAAATTCTGTACGCCGGTTCATCGCTCTTCCTTCAGGATTGTCGGTTCCGTCGGGGCTTTCATTAGGTGCAACCGGATGGGTTTCACCATAACCTATGGCAATCAGCCGTGAATTACTGATATTGTGACCGATTAAATAGGAGACAACTGCATTGGCACGTTGTTGTGAAAGATTCAGGTTGAACTCATTATCGCCTTTACTGTCAGTATGACCTGATATTTCTATTTTCAGTTCAGGATATTTGTTCAGAAGATCAATCAACCTTTCAAGTTCGGTTACTGATTCATTCCGTAGCACCGCCTTCCCGTAATCGAAAAATATGTTTTTCAGAATTATGTTCACACCGATTTCCGGTTTTTTCAGGTATATATCTTTATTAATTTCTTGGTAGCCCTCCTTTTCTTCGATATCGAAATTCTCAGAGTGAAAGATATAACCTTTTGCCTGAACACTAATCCCGTAATTTTTACCGGACGGCAGTGAAACTAAGTATTTGCCTGATTCACTATTTGATTTGAAGATGGCAACAGTTTCATTACCTGTATTATCAATAATTTCAATTTCCGCCTCAAGTGGTTTTTCGGTTTTTGCATCCCTGACTATACCTTTCAGCAATGTAAGTTTCGGCTCTTTGGTTCTGACCTCCATTTCAACGGTTGTATCTTGAAGAAAAGTAACCCTGTAAATATCTTTGTTTCCAAACCCTTGGGTTTTGACAGATGAGTAGTAGCCATGTTTTCCGCTGGCTGATATGACAAAAAAAACATCATCGTCGGATGAATTGATGGGATAACCAAGATTTTGCGGCTCAGACCATATACCGTTCTCAAACCGCGACATAAAAATATCATAGCCACCTATTGTTTTATGTCCTACGGAACTAAAGTAAAGTGTTACTCCGTCGGGATGCATGAAAACACCATCATCATCGTATCCCGTATTGATTATGCCGCCAAGATTTTTTGCCTGACCCCAGTTCCCGGTTTCATCCTTATGCGAAATGTATATATCCTTCCCGCCATATCCACCTGGACGGTCACTTACAAAGTACAAGGTTTTTCCGTCAAACGAAAAACAGGCGGAAGGTTCCTGCGATTTTGAATTAATGTTCTCATTCAGCTTCATAGGAGCCGACCATTCACTGCCTTTCAGTTCACACCGGTAAATATTGCCGTCACCGTTGTCGTCCTTGTATATCAGAAGTTCCTGTCCGTCAGGCGATAAACCCACGGTTGCATCGTGACTATCCGTATTAACAGGTTTTCCCATATTGATGGGGGCTGTCCATACACCGTCTTCCTGCCATGTTATATATAAATCTTCGTAGTAATCATCTATGGCGGGATCCTTTCCTCCGCCTGTGGTGTTATCCCTGCGAGATGTAAATATCATCGAAGATTCATCAGCAGTGATGATGGGACAATACTCTGCATATCCGGTATTTACGCTTCCACCCAGATTCTCAATCTTTACGTTGACAGGATTCGCTATCATTTCTTTTCCATAGCGGCATTCGGCAATTTGTTTTTTTATTTCTTTATTGTCGAATTTTTCATCATAAGCCCCTTTCAAATTGATATATTCCTCATATATAGCAATTGTTTTATCAAATTGAAGGGTATTATGGTAAGCTCTTGCAAGCAAAAGGTCTATTTCAAGGTCGCTGTTGTTGTCAAGTTGTTTTGCTTTTTCAAGATATGGCAATGCTTTTGATTTATCACAGGAATTCAGGTAACATTTACCGGTCTTTTTATTTAGCTCCCTGTTATCGGGATTGAGCTTACCGGCGTTGATATAATGCGGTAATGCTTTTGCAAACCCCGAATAAATGCCTGAATAATAATAGAAATCTCCCTCCTTAATTTCTTTTAAAGCAGTTTTAAGTTCTGTTTTGTTCGGCAGATTTTCCTTGTTGAACTCTTTATTCTGTGCTGCAGTAAAAAATGGAAAAAATACGATTGGTGTAACAAGCATCCAAATAATTTTCTTCATAAAGCAGGAATTAGTATCAGAAGAATTTTACACTTGTTTTTTGAGGCATAAAGGGATTTGGTGTAATATACTGGATAAATACCTCACCTCCCCCTCTGAAGTCGGATACTTTACTAAGAGATGAAGTATTGATATCATAACTGAATCCGAAAGCCCAATTCGCAATTTCAAGCTTGAACATTGGAATAATCGCATCGTTCCATCGGGAATAAGCGCCGACTGAAAAGGCAGATCCCTTGATAAACCCTGTGTACTTTGAGGCTTCCCTGAGCCTGTATCTGAACAGGATACCGCCTATTATCTCAGATACAGAGCTTTGGCTGGTATAAAGCAATGCAGGTTGTATAGCCATGTTTGTCTGGGGGATGCTTATTGAAGCATTGCCATGTCCTGTCATTTTAATATTTTCTCTTGTTCTGGTTTCATAAACATCATAAAGACTCTGGTTTGTTCCTGCCAGATGAAGCAAAGCGATGCCGCCTGTAAAATAAACACCGTCATTTGAAACCATGTTCCTATCATTGGTAAAAAACGACCACACCATACCAAATCCCATGTCTAAAAAGGCTTTTGATGGAAACAAAGCCGTCTCCTCGCCTTGCAAATCAGGGTTATGGGCAGTGCCATCATACTGGCTATCCCATTTCAGTGCAGACCTGTCAATGCTTCTTTGCACCAGACCTCCCTGAAGTCCGGCTGATAAACTATTCCTGTTGTTCAAATCAATATGGTACGCAAACGACATTTCTGCCTGTGTTCGTGCAAATTTTGCATCTCCTGCCTGATCACGGAAAATGACCAGCCCGATACCCGGAAACGAATTCGTGCTGCCATACAGGCTCTTAAAGTTTATATTCCCTGCCAGCGAATAAGTCTGGTATGGATTTGTTATGCTTAACCATTGATTCCTGTAATTGGTGACTACATTGATATTGCCTTTTATATTCCCCGTAATAGCAGGATTCAGTAACAACGGAGAAGCAAGAAACTGGCTGAAATGGATATCCTGAGCGTATCCCTTCGTACAGGTAAGCGATACCAGTATAAATATCAAAAATCGTAGTTGTACTTTCATGTCGGATAGCCTTCCCTTCTATTTAATTATTGTAATATTACCATGTTCCGTTACTTCGGATCCATCAAAGAATAATATGTGAACATTCCATACAAAAACTGCAGGAGCAAGTTCTTTCCCCCTGAACCTGCCGTCCCATCCTTTATCAAGGCTTGTGGTCTCAAAAATCTTTTGTCCCCACCGGTCATAAATTACAAGCTCAATTTTTCTGATAGCGCTTCCCCTTACATAAAGTATATCATTCAATCCGTCATTATTCGGGGAAAATACATTAGGAATAAACCACCCGGGTACCTGATTACATGTATCTGTAATTGCAATGATTTCGAAGTTTCTTTCCGTAGTACAATTATTTGCATCAAATACACTAACCGAATAGGTCCCGGCAGATATGCCTGATAAATTTCCGCTGGTGCTGCCGTTGCCCCATAGATAGCTGTATGCAGGCGTTCCTCCTGTAACATTCAGGTCAATCCGCCCATCGCTTACATCCACACACGATTCATCAGTGATTGTATAACTAAGTAAAAGCTGCTCCGGCGATGTAATACTTGCTGAATCCACGGCAGAACAGTTATTGACATCCGTAACATTGACAATGTATATTCCCGGCACAAGAGCGGACAGATCTTCAGTTGTTGAGCCGGAATTCCATTGAAACAAATAAGGTGCAGTTCCATTACTGATCGTCAGGTCAATACTTCCATCTCCGTTACTATAACAGGAAATCCCTGTAGTAACAGCATTAATCTGTGGAACAGGATAGACGATGAGCATAACTGTATCGGTTGCGGTACAGTTTGCAGTATCAGTCACTGTGACGGAATATGTACCGGAAGTAATAATGTTAATTGTCTGATTTGTTCCACCTGTTGACCAAGTGTAGGTATTGAAACCAACACCTGCATCCAAGGTTATCGTTGAATCTGAGCATGCGATCTGGTCAGCGCCTAAATTTACTGCAGGTAACGGATTGACGGTTACCGTTATACTATCCATAATGCAAATCGCTCCTGTTGTAACACACAGAAAATATTCGGTAGTTAGCAAAGGTGAAACTATAATATCCTGTGAATACAAAGTGTCCGTACCAACGTACCAGATATATCCGCCCCCTCCCTGTCCATGTAATGTAATAATATTTCCCGCACATATAAAAGTGTCGGGACCTGCTTCAGCATACAGATTAATAATATTAACCGTAACACTGTCCACATCGCTACACCCATTCAATGTAACAGTTACATAGTAAGGTGTCGTGTCGGTTGCATAAACAAAAATAGTTGCAGTAGTATCGGCTGTGTTCCATAAATAAGTACCGCCACCGCTCGCAGTTAACGAAACACCTGTTCCGAATACTACAGTTGTATCATTTCCTGCATCTGCATTTGGTAATGGATTTACAGTCACTGTTACATCATCCGTATCCATACAACCGATTGCGTCAGTTCCTGTTACGGTATATGTTGTAGTTGCTGTGGGTGTAAAGGCAACTACATCGGTTACCCCATTATCCCAGGTGTACGAAACTGCTCCGCTGCCGGATAGGATTACGGAAGTTCCTGCACAAACGGTCAGGTCAATTCCTGCATTCGCTGCAGGTAAAGAATTTACTGTTACCAAAACAGCATCGGTATTGGTACAACTGTTTACATCGGTTCCTGTTACGGTATAGGTTAATGTTGCTACAGGGGTAAAGGCAACTCCGTTGGTTATTCCATTGTTCCAAGTGTAAGAAACTGCTCCGCTGCCGGATAGAGTTACGGAAGTTCCTTCACAAACGGTCTGATCAATGCCTGCGTTCACTGCAGGTAATGAATTTACTGTAATTAATACTGTATCGGTATTAGTACATCCGTTTACATCGGTTCCCGTTACGATATAGGTTAATGTTGCAACAGGAGTAAAGGATAATCCGTCAGTTACTCCATTATCCCATGTGTAAGAAACTGCTCCGCTGCCGGATAGGGTTACGGAGCTTCCTGCAC
>JACQWN010000637.1 GCA_016209245.1 Bacteroidia bacterium | reverse complement strand
AGACCACCTGGGTAGCATTGTCGGCATAACCGACGAGGAAGGCAACCTGCTCGAAGAACTGAGTTACGATGCCTGGGGTAACAGGCGTAACCCAACTGACGGTTCATTTACCAGCGTACCAATGTCAAACATTCTTGCACGCGGCTTTACGGGTCATGAACATATAGATGAGTTTGGTTTAATAAACATGAATGGAAGGATTTACGACCCAGTTCTGGGCAAGTTTTTAAGCCCGGATAATTATGTGCAGGCGCCTGATTATACGCAGAGTTTGAACCGGTATAGTTATGCAATGAATAACCCGCTTATGTATACCGACCCAAGCGGAGAAACAATACCTTGGTGGGGTGTTGCAATTGGAGTTGCAATACTTCTTGGCTACGAGTATCAACAAGGCGTCAAAGCGAACGAAGGCGAGTTAAACCCATTCAAATGGGATTGGGGCAAAGCCAACTATACTGCCGGGGTTCAAACAGGCGGTGGAAATACTAATATTTATGGCGGTGTTAGCTGGAATCCTGAGTTTAGTCTTAATGCAGGCTATAATACAAGTACAGGTAACCCTACTTTCGGATATACACAACAGGGGAATACTTATATGACTGAGCCGGGACAGGAAGAACCGAATATTCCCGCAATACCGACTGTTAACCGGCCTGAGTATTATGATGATAGATATTATCATGGATCAGAGGAAGAAGCGATAGATTTGTTAATATTGAGAAGTAAAATTGAATACAGTGAATTAATAATGTATAATACATCAAGAGGTTATTATTATGATAAAACTAGCGGTTATGGATTTTATTTAGGCGAAGAATATAATAAAGTTTGGGGTTATTACGAAAATGATATTCATAGTAGTTATTATTATACAAATTTTGAAAAACAAGGCAATTATGTGTATTTGCAGCCTTCAATAATGCTTGATAAAGTAAGAATTCTAAGTGTTTCTCATCCACATCCTGGTGGAATAGGACCAAGTTCTGGTGATTTATATAATCAAGGATATTTTGGAACAGATTGGTACATTTGGGCATGGAAGGGAGGTGGTTATAAAATTGATCGATATGGAAATGTTACAATTATCGGTAATCCAAGAGCTGAATGGATGTTACCGGGAGTAAATATTTCGTATTAACCATTGGTTATGAAAACCAAAATTATATTATTGTTTCTGAATATTAGTCTATTACAGTTTTATTTATATTCACAAAATAATAATGTAACTATTTGCGATTCTATTAAATTCATAGAATTTAAAAATGAACCTTTATTAGTATATAATTATTATCTGCAATTTCAGAATTATTATGAATTTGAAGATACATCGCTTCTCATTAGTATTGAATATAAAAAGATTGATGATAGCACAAATCTTTATGTTATTACTGATTTATTTGGTATATTAGAACTTTTAGAAAAAATACCATCCGCTTATACATTAAATGATAGTAATATTATCTTTTTTTATACAGGCCGTGAAAATCCAATATTATGGAATAGAGAATGTATAAAACATTTGGTCAAAGTTGCTGAAAAATATTCAACAAATAATGTTGAGGCAATATCATGGGATGAATATATTTTTAAAATTAGTAAATTAAAGCTTTTTATTTATGATCCATTTATTATGCATTTAATAATACAAAAAGGGAAGATAATTTCGACCAAAGTTGGTCCAACAATTTATAAAAAAAATATGATGAAACCAAAGTTTATTAATCATAATTATTAACCCGGTAATTATGGGGTGTCCTTATGGGGATTATGAAAGTGAATATTTTGCATCTGGTGGATCATCCTCATGAGAATATATAAATTTGGCAAACTCATCAGATCCTTATGCTAAGACAGGAAGAATATTTGCTGGTAGCGAAGAAACAGAGTTTAAATATTGGATAATCACAACGTCTATAAGTGCAGATAATGAAATTAATGCGTGGTATTTATATAACGCTTCTACAGGGAAAGGAATAATTTTTGCAGAACCGTATTATCAAAATGTAAGAGCTTATGGTTACCCTAAATATTGTCCTGAGGATTTTTTATCCATTGACAAATATATACGAATACAAGCTAATGTACATACTCATTTGGATTATAATCCTCCTTCATACAAAGATGTTCAATTACACTATGGTTATACATATAACAGATATGTGATTACCTATGGTGGCCGCGAAATAATTCAATATTATAATTCAGAGAACCCAATTAATATGCCTCGTTACGATATAAATTACTCCTTATGGAATTATTAATACATTAATAATATATTGCTGTGTAATATTTGAATAAAGTATGTTGTCATTAACTGTATCTATTTGTTCTAAGCAAGATTAAAGAGCGAGTCATCCAAACAACATCAAGATTTGTTCAAATCGTTAAGGAGCATTTTAAAAATATGAAATACACAATATCAATTATATGTTTATTACTTTTTCTCAGTTGTAATCAAAACAGAGAAAAGGTAGTTCTCAATGTCAAGAATGATAATAATAATATTAACAATCAAACAGTTGATACAAATAAGGTTGCTGATATATTATATTTAATAAAATTAAGAAATAATAAAATACATGCATTTGAGGAGTATTTTAAGGATTCTTTATTACGTAAAACAGCTTGTAATTACTTCCCAAATAAAATACATATGACAGAGCAAAACTTACAAGTGAAGTTGCTAATGCAGTCATGGATATATTTAAATTTAAATAATCAAATGACAAAAAGAATAGATTCTGTTTTTCATTATAGACCTTGCTTGGACAGACTTGTGATTGCTGACTATATTTATAACTATAATTTTTGTGGTGATTTAGAACAAATGACTCTTAAAAGTAATAGATTTGATTCAACAGGTAACATTACCCAAACAAATAAAATAGAAGTAAAATATGAATTCCATAATGGTAATCTTATTCATTTAAGAGCTACTGAACAGATTAATGATTCAGTGAAACTTTTACATTTAGATTGTCGGAATACTTTTTTCGAGGACAGAGTTAACAAGTTTGATATATGTATTATAGAAGATGACATGTTTTCTTTT
Organism: Bacteroidia bacterium; assembly: GCA_016209245.1. Taxonomy (GTDB): domain Bacteria; phylum Bacteroidota; class Bacteroidia; order Bacteroidales; family BM523; genus JACQWN01. Next base: position 1,077 of record JACQWN010000637.1, on the reverse strand, counting down.
CAGAGTAAAAATCTAATAAAATCCTCTCATTTATCCTGCTGGGAAGGTTCGCCCTGGAATGAAAAATATATTTATAAATTTGATGACAAAGGAAGAATTACAAGGAAATTTACAATAACAGATATTTCTAACTGTAATAAACAAAGAATAACAGATTATAAATATGAAGATATTAACGCCCCCTAATAACTTATCGTATTTTAATATTTATTTTTTACGTAATTACCAGAAATGGTCGTGAAATAATTCAATATTCAAATGAATACGATTTAGATTATATGTACCAACATGGTTATGATATAAATTATTCGCTATGGAATTATTAATACATTTTACAAAATATTTCCGATTAGTTTTTGTAATAAGTTTATTGTTTTTATCGGGATCAAAATGTTCTAAGCAAAATAAAAACGGTAACTCATCTAATTTTTATTACGAAATTACAATTACTGACACTACTATGCTTAAAGCATTGGATAATTTTATAGATAATAATCAAAAAACCGCTCCAGACTATTTTGATAAAATTATATTTACAGTAACGATTCAACATGATTTTTATCAAAGCGTTTATTATATTAGCTATATTCCAAAATGGTCTTTAGATTACGAAGAGTCTTATCCTGATTTTTATTTTTATTATAGTAATCATCTCATTTTACTTTATTGTTCACATATTCATTTTTTTAAAAATGAATTATTTAAAGGTTCGAAAGTATTGGATGAATTAAAAAAAAGAGAACCTGAAATATTTAATTATACAAAAAATTTTTGGTGTGAAACTGAAGGCGTCAGAGTTATTAAATGTCATTTTGATGAAAGGAAATATAAAATTGAATATTGTAGCTCAATTGAAGAAACCATGAGAAGAGAAAAGCATCAGTATAACTGCAATTGCAGTAGTCTTCAGTCTAATATGTCAGAATGCGATACAAGTATATTATTTCCAGATACTACTGCTTTACATATTTTACGTTTAAAAGTTCAAGAAGATAGAAGAAAAAGACAATAATCATTTGTTGGAATAGAATAGGTGGCTATATTATATATCCGAATGGTCAAGTTCGGGAATTTGGT
>JACQWN010000667.1 GCA_016209245.1 Bacteroidia bacterium | reverse complement strand
GCGACTGTGTTATTTTTTATTTCAATATTCGTTATTCAAATGTTCTATTGTTCTATTGTTCTATTGTTCTATTGTTCTATTGTTCTATTGTTCAAATAATACCTGCAAGTATTGAGAACTTACAAATTTTTTATTTTTTTTTAATCTGTCAAAGTAGAATTAATATTATAATATATTTTGTTTTCATAAAACTATATTATTTATTTATAAATTTCCTCTAATATTTTTTCAATTTTTTCAGCATTTTCTGGTGTTACTTCTGAAATCCCTTTTGATCTAAAATATCTATTGTGAAAATATGATTCAGAACATAATTTAAATAATTCTTTTTTTTGTACTTCATTTAATGAATTAAAAACAAAATCTTCACTAACTAACAGTTCAATAAATAATAAAACAGTTTTATTATATAGAAATTTCTGATTATGAGTATATGGTATATTTGTTGTTAATACATTGTTAGAATTCAGTTTTTTAAATGTTTCAATTAATTTAATTGGCGCATCAGGTCGTTTAGTTAGATCCTGAAGACCATTAAAATTATTTAATAACCAATCCATACTTTTTCGATATTCATAAAAAGGAGACCAACTAGCAGATAAACTTGTAGATAATATAGGATATGTCAGGCATGTTTGTATCAATCCTTCTGTTGACATAGTTGTTAAAATATTTTCCGGTATTTGACATACTTTATGCATTTCTGAAGAAGTATGAAGGTTTTTCCATTCAGGTGTACCGGGAACAATTGGCCAAACATAAGTATCAAGTGCCTTTTCATAAAGCGTATCTTGTGAATACCCTTTGGCAAATAATAATACTACTAATAATACTACTAATAAATGTTTCATATTATTTATTTTTTAAGATTATTAATTTCTTTTTTCAAATCATCTATTTGCTTCTGTTGCTCGATGGTGTAGAGCGTCAGCTCTTCAATCTTTTTTAAAAGTAAAACATTCATGTTACCAAGGTCAATACCTGTTTCGTTAATTTCTTTTTCATAATTGTAAATTTAAAGAGTTAATATTACATTTCAAAGGATTTATTTTTTTAACTCCTCAATTTCTTTTTTCATTTGTGCATTTTCTTTTTTAAGTTCGATTATCATTTTATATAAATCAATATAATCCAGGCTTAGTTCCTCAACATTCAATGTAAGCCCGGCAACAGTGCTACCTACATCCAAGCCGTTTTTTTCTATTTCTTTGCCCGGAGCAATTCCAAATAAATGTTTATTTTCTTTGTAGTATTTTTCTTTTTCTTCAGGTGTCATTCTTTTGTGGTCATCATCAAACATATAGTCGCACCAGCCGCTTCCCGGATTACTTACAATTACCTTACAAGCTCTGATATTGCCTTTAACATCCAAAGCCTCCTGGGGTTCGCTCATACCAATACCGACCTTTGCATTGAAAATGGTAAAATCTCCGCCTAAACCCATCCCGTCAAATTGTAAATCATACTTGACATAGCTATCTGCATTTTCGGTGTGACATCTCATGTCCCAGTACCTGTTAGTTCCGCCAGGGTTTACAAAGGTGATATCTGAATATGGACTGCCATCGCTGCTTTCAATAGTTAATGCACCATAACCGTCTTTAATATGCAGACGGCTTTGCGGGTCGCCGGTGCCGATACCGACATTTCCGTTTGGTGCGATTCGAATGCCTATTTCTCCTGAACCTGGCGCTCTATGCGGTGCTAATACTAAACCTGCAGGTGGAGTTCCTTGATTTTGATTAGCATTCCTGAATATTATTCCAACATCTCCGTCACGTGATATATCATTATAACCCCAATCAGTTAACTTCGGTACCAGCCAGATGCTGTTCGCCGTTGTATCACCGCCGACTATTGTCCTGTTATTAGTGGTAGTTTCATGAACTTGTAAACTGATGTCACCGTCTGAATAAATTGATACTATATCAGGTGATGTGCTTAAATTATTATAATCGTTTATTTTACGAAATGAAAATGCTGATCCTACAGTTGTTTGACGAGCATTAAAGATTAAATTTTTAGAGCTTGTTAAATAATGTTCGTACCCCGGTTCATTTCCTCCAAATTTTACTGCTGAAGTATTTGATTTTATTTCTAATTTACCGGTTGGTGTTGTCGTACCAATACCAACTTTTCCTTCAGAAGTAATAGTCATATTATAATCAATACCTCCTTGACTATTAACATTACGAAAATGAATTTTTCCACCCTCACCTGTACCTTTCCCTGCAACTAAATGTATATCTCCAGGTAAATTTGGTTGCGAATTTTCAATAAGTGCTATATATGCGCCATCAGTATTATCATTTCCGCCATATATCCGTAACGCGTCGTCATTAGCTTGTGTACCACCGTAAATATTTCCAGTTAGATGAATATCGCCCGCAATATCTAATTTTTTATCTGGAATATCAGTACCAATCCCTACATTACCATCACTGGCAATAATCATTCTTGATGCTAATAAACCCACACCATTCCTTGTTCCGAAACATAGTTGAGCACAAGGTCCGGAACCGTCGTTTTGAGCATATATGTATGCATAAGGGTTAGAACTACCTG
>JACQWN010000666.1 GCA_016209245.1 Bacteroidia bacterium | reverse complement strand
TCAGGGGTTATTCATGTTGAATCCCTTCGGGATTTGAGTGCATGTATTTTTCAACTATACTGTCGAAATACTTGCATTTCGAAGTTGAGAAATATCACATAAAGCATTGATTTATAGTCATAATATACTTTTTCAGGAAATCCTATTTTATTAGTACAATTTTCATAGTAGCAGTTGCCATGGATGTTTGTAAGCATAAATAATAAAATCCATTCCTTAATTTTTTTGTGTCCCATTCAATTTCATGAATCCCTCCTGCCTTTTTTTCATCAAATAAAACTTCAACTACATTTCCAAAAATATTGCATACCTTAAGACAAACCATGTCTGTCAGTGGCAAATAAAATTTTATTATTGTGCTTGTCCCTTTATATGCCGGATTGGGATAGCTCAGAAAAATTGGAATTAAATTGTTTTTTAATTTTTTATAACCTGTTTGCTCATTTAGCAAACACTTACGGTCAATTAAAGAATCGTTAATATTTATAAAGCTAAAGCAAATACTGTCGTTGTATGCTTCAACCAGCATTGCGCCATAATTATCACTATAATGGAATTGACTTCCGGAAATAGCATTATATGCAGAATACAAACTTGTGCCTCCTGAACCATTAATAAAATAAGTCAGACTGTCAATAAACAAACGTTCGTAGTAATGCTCATGTCCTGAAATAATTGCCGTAGCTCCCCATTGCTTAAAAGGCCATTGCATATATTGAGTGCTTCCATGTGTACCTGATGAATACGGCGGGTGATGAAAATAGACTATTTTATAGCTCGATTCAGATTCAGCCAGTTTATTTTTCAGCCATAACGCCTGAATTGAAGTATCTGATGTTCCATCAGCTTCATTAGTATTACTGTTTATCGCAAAAAAATGTATATCTCCCCAAATAAAATCATAATATCTTTCATTATTCAGTAATTCAAAATAGGAAATATAATCACTTAATCCTGTTCCGGAAATATCATGATTTCCTAATGCAGGAAAGAATCTGTTAATTGTATCTCCTTGTCCGTAACTACCTGTGTAAGGATATATATATTCATGATAAAACTGACCGACCTGTTCATCTATTGTTCCTTCTGAAAGACAAAAATTATCACCTGCCGTTATTATAAAATCAGGATTCCAACTTTTAACTATTTCCGAAACATACAAAGTATTGGGTGTCGCCCCTCTGAAATCGCTAATTACTGCAAACCGCTGTCCATAAACGAATGATGTTAAAAATATGCTTAAAACCAAATTGAGGATATATAAATTAGTAACAAATTGTTTCATGAAAAATACAGGTTAAGTGAAAAAAGCGAAATATTATTTTAATGTGCTGAAAAAAAATAACTATTCCTATTTTTGTATTTTTAAAAAAAGATAAACCCAAAGGTAATGAAAAATTACAATACACAAAAAATATACAGGTTTTTATTACAATTTATATTATTAATTTTATTTATAATCTCTTCTTATTATTATTCATTGTCTCAGGAATTCAAAGGTTATATTTCTGTGAAAGGCTCTATACGGTTCGAAAAACAACCTGTCAAAGATGCTACGATTAATATTTATTTAAACGATCAAATAATTGATACAAAACAAACGATGTCGGATGGCAGGTTTGAATATAAGCTCGATTTTAATAAAATCTATCAAATCGAGGTCGTTGCGCCTGAATTGGTTTCAAAGAAAATTGAAATTAATACTGCTGTAACAGATGATTATAAAGAAGATATTCTACAATATAAATTTGTCTTTGAATTATTTGAAAATATTTCCGGTTTGGATATTTCAGCATTAAATGCCCCTGTTTCAAAGGTTTCGTATAATGAAAAACTTGATAAATTCGAATTTGATGTAGCTTATGACCAAACAATGAAACAAAAACTGCAGACAATTGAAGCACAATTGCAATCACTTAAAACAAAAGCTTATGATGAAACAATTGCAAAAGCCGATAAGCTATTTGACCAAGGAAAATATGAAGAAGCAATCGAATGGTACGATCTGGCGATTGATTATAATCCTTCTGATACATATCCGGATGAAATGATTTATGAATGTGAGGATCATTTAATAGAAACTAATGATGCGGATGCAGCATATAATAGACATATCGCTGCCGCTGATAAATCATTTAACACAGGGAAATATGTGAATGCTAAAAACTCTTATGAAAAAGCAGCTAAAATTAAACCTCAGGAAGAATATCCCCCAAAAAGACTTGATGAAATTAATAAAATTCTTAAACAACAAGAAGCGGCTGAAGAACTTGAAGACCAATATTTCGATGTCATCTCGGGTGCAGATGCAAATTTTTCCCAAAAAAAATATGCTCTTGCTAAAGATTCTTATTCCAAAGCTCTTACATTAAAACCAAATGAACAATATCCGAAAGATAAAATTTCACAAATAAATACACTTCTTGATGAACAAGCTAAAGCACAGGCAAATGCCAATGCAGTTGAAGCATCTTATAAAAGTGCAATAACCAAAGGGGATGCCGCTTTT
>JACQWN010000219.1:778-18162 GCA_016209245.1 Bacteroidia bacterium | reverse complement strand
ACATATTTAACTGTTATGAATAATTATTTCTTTACAAAAATAAAGAATTTTTGAGAAATAAAAAATATTTAGCTAATATATTTCGCTTTATTTTTGATGTAAGAAATTATACTCTTTCCATGCATTCCCTAACTTATCCATAGTAAGCTTAGCGCCGTTTACTGTGCCGTTATTGTCGTTGCCGCTTTCGTCGTTTGCATTATCTTTTAGCGTGAGCGTTCACTTATTATTCTTGTACATCATAAAATTTCCAAGTTTTCAGAAACAAATAAAAGCTAACGCTTTCTATTTTGTTTTAAAAAACATTCCATTTGTCTTTTGGGTTACAAGCCCTATTATGTAGGTTGCCTCCTTATAAAAATTATTTCATTAAATATAATATCTTAAAAAATCGGGGCAGATATCATAATTGTTTGGCCAATAAATACCACCAAAATCGTCAATTTTTACCTGTTTAAAATAGTTTAGATTTTTAAGCGGTTTTGTAATTTCTTTATCCATTAAAACCGTCATATCAATATTTTTTGTAATACCATCACTAAAAGTAAGTCTTAGTACAAAGTTATTCAGTACATCAATATTGATGACCATTACAGGTATAAAATTTTTATTCATATATTCATATTTATTTTAATGGTTCAATCTTTTTTAATGGTTTTCCCTGCTGGGACAATTCCCAGTTTTCCATTATTTCATTCAAGTGAAGCGATAACCATTCAAAAACCATAGCTTTTGCCCTGGCAGGAAACTCACCTTTGACTTCAAGCGTTTTAATAGTTATCTGCATTTTATACCCCTGGTATTCGGCATGTAAATGGGGTGGGTTATGTTCTTCCCAGTACATCTGAATTAAAATTCCGTAAAATCTTGATATTACCGGCATAATCTTCTATTTTTAATTTTTATCAAAAATAGTTATTTCTTTGTATTCTGTCAAAATTATAGTTCGGCTATGCTCACCACAAGTTTTTTTTAATTCACTTATTCCTATTTTGGCGGGGTTTTTCAATACCTTTTTTGACAGATCGTTGTCGCCCTACCTCTTGTGCATAAACGTGTGTATATGTTTATATCCTGTTGCTTATATTTGCTATTATAGTGACAAATTTACGATTTCTTTTTAAACTGACAAACAAATAATTAAAAAAAATATTTTTTGTATCTTCGCAAAAAAATTATTTACTATGAAAAACAATAGCTGCCTTTTAATAGTTCGGCGTTGCTTACTACAAGTGTTTTTTATTTTAATTTTCAAATTTACGAGCGCTCAGCAAAATTCCAGCATTTCAATTCATCAGCAGGAATTTGAATACTATTCCAATATTGGAATTACTGCTTCGGAATATGAAATACAGAACAAGCCGGCTGTTAAGCCGGATTTTAAAAATAACAAGGCCTGTACCCTAAACAAAATAGTTTTCAGCTGGCATCCTTACTGGAATAATGGACTGGAAGCAAACTACGACTGGAGCTTGATTTCCGATTTATCATACTTCGGTTATGCAGTTAATGCCTCAACGGGTGAGCCGACTAATACCTACAACTGGTCAACTGTCAATGTTGTAACCGAAGCCCTTGCCAATGGAATCCGTGTAAATTTATGTGTTACATTGTTTTCAAACCATGCTACTTTTTTTGCAAGCAGCACATCGCAGCAAACATTGATTGACAATCTGATTTCACTGGTTCAATCACGCGGAGCCAATGGCGTCAATATAGATTTTGAAGGTGTGCCTTCATCAGAAAAAACTAATTTTACAAATTTTCTTATTAACTTGTGTACGCAAATGCACACTCAAATCTCCGGCTCGCAGGTCAGCATAGCTTTATATGCAGTTGACTGGAACAGTGTTTTTGATATACCCGTGCTTAACAATTATATTGACCTGTTCATCATCATGGGCTATGATTATTACTGGAGCGGCAGCACAACCGCCGGGCCAAACGATCCACTCTATCATTTCGGAACCACTTATAATTACAACCTTTCAAAATCCATTACTTATTATTTGAATCAAGGCATGACGCCTTCAAAACTCATTCTCGGATTGCCTTATTATGGCATGGAATACACTACTACATCCAATACAATACCTTCATCGGTGCTAAATCCTCCCAACAGTACATCGAGAACATATAAACTAGTCAGAGATAATACTTCGGGAAATTACACAAGCGGTAATAAATATTTTGATGGCGACAGCTTTTCTCCGGTATATATCTTTCAAAGTGGCGATTGGAAGCAATGTTTTATTGACGATGTTTATTCTATGGGAAAACGGCTCGACCATGTTCTTTTACGTGAAATAGGGGGAATAGGTATATGGGCGCTTGGTTATGACGACGGTTATTCGGATTTTTGGAACCTTTTAAGCGAAAAGCTTACCGATTGTTATGTAATTCCATGCTCCGATACAATATATGATCCGGGCGGTCCCAATAAAGATTATTACAACAATGAAAATTATACTTACACTATTGCACCTGAAGGAGCATCACAGGTTACTCTGAATTTTTTATCATTTGATGTTGAAGCAGGCAGCGGCGCTGTTTGCGATTACGATTATCTTGAGATATTCGACGGACCAAGCACTTCTTCTTCAAGCTTCGGTAAATTCTGCAATACAACAGGAAGCCCCGGTACAATTATTTCATCAGGAAATGCTCTGACATTGCAATGGCACACCGACGGTGCAACTGTCAATCCGGGTTTCACAGCTATATGGACATGCTCTATTGATAATATAGCACCAACAACAACGATTTCGGCAAATAGTTGGGCTACGGTTGATTTTATTGCTTCATTTACTGATAACGATAATGAAAACGTCGCTTTACGATTTTACCAGCCGCTTGACTGGAATAGTACTGAATGGCGTGCAAATACCGATAACGGATTTCTGAATGATAATTTTCAGTTATCACTAAATCCTGAATGGACAAATATTTCGGGAAACTGGATGATTAATTCCGAACATCTTAATCAGACCAATGAAGACAGCAGCAATACAAACCTGTATATTCCGCTTGAACAACAAACCGGAAATATTTACCTGTATCATTGGCAGATGAGCATTGGAGGAAGCGGAACAAACCGCAGAGCCGGCTTGCATTTTTTCTGCGATGACCCCACATTGCTTCAGCGGGGAAATTCTTATATGGTTTACTTTCGTGTTGACCAAGATAAATGCCAGATATACAAATCGGTAAATAATAGCATCACAATCTATACAGACGATATCTGCAGTGTCGAGCCGAATATATGGTATGATTATAAAATTATTTTCAATGCTGCAACAGGCGAGATAAATGCTTATCAGGACAATATACTGGTATCATCGTGGACCGACCCTGCACCTTTTACATCAGGAAACTCTTTATCACTACGCACTGGCAATTGTAATGTTTTGTATGACAATGTCAAAGCATATAAGCAAAGAAACGAGACTTCCATGATTTCGGTTGGTGCTTCTCTTGATGATATCCGCTACCAGAATCCAAATCCTTCAACTCCATCGTGTCGCATAAAATCAATTATAACTGATGAAGCGGGTAACTTTTCAACCCTTGAAGGACTTGATGTAAATATTGACTGGACGCCGCCTGCAGATATTACCAATATTAATGACGGACTTGCTGCCGATGTTGATACTATTAGCAATGACACTGTATTATATGCAAACTGGCCGGCTTCCCAAGATACAAATTCCGGAATTATCAGTTACCGGTATTGCATCGGAACTTCTCCGGATAGTAGCGATATTGTAAGCTGGACTGATAACGGAATAAATACAAGCGTCACTGTATCCGGATTATCATTATCATGGGAAAACATTTATTATTTTTCGGTCATGACTGAAAACGGAGCAGGGCTGTTCTCAAATGTTACTGCATCCGACGGTCAATTGCTTCACAATAGCATTATTGACCCTGTGGCTGAATTTACTATCGTTTCAGATTCCGTTTGTGAAGGAGAACCTGTTAGTTTTATAAACGGCTCAATTAATGCGACTTCTTATTCATGGTCTTTCCCCGGAGGCACTCCGCAAACCAGCGCCGATGTCAATCCCCTTGTTTACTTCACCGGCGGAACGTATCAGGTGCAGCTTATCGCTTTCGGGTTATATAGTCAGGACACAATTACACACTCTGTTACAGTTACTGTTTTACCAGCGCCTGTTGCTAATTTTTATTCAGCCGAAACAGAGATATATATGCCAACTCCGGTTGCCTATTTTATAAATGCATCATCAAATGCAGATTATTACTACTGGAGCTTCGGCGACGGTTCGGTTTCGACCGATGTTGCACCATGGCATCTTTACAACGATACGGGTTATTACGATATTTCGTTGATTGCTTACAGCGACCAATGCTCAAACGATACTTTAATATTGACCGGCTATATTCATATATTGAACCCTTCACTCGTATCAGGAATTTTAAATGATAAATTAGAGGTTAAAATTTCCCCTAATCCTTTTTGTCAGTTCTTTAATATTTTAATTAACATCCCAAATCCCGGCAGAGTAAGAATAACCATATCTGATGTTACCGGCAGGGAAATTGCTCTGATATCAGATAAGTTTATTTTACCCGGATTGTACAATGTAAAATTTAATTCATAAGATTATAAAATCGAACAGGGGGTTTATATTGCGAATTTGTTTTTTGAAGACAGAATTGTATCTTTAAAAAAAATAATTTTTATTTCAGAATAATACAGAAAATATGACAATAATCATTTTTTGATGCTAAAATAAAAATTTATTTTGAGGGTTTGTGTTTAAAAAAATATATGTTTGCACCAAATTTTTGAAAAATGAGTGCTGAATTTTTAATTCTCTTTTTCATAGTAGCAGTAGTGCTTGTAGGTGGCGCTATCTTATTCGCCACATTTGTCGCACCAACTTCCACAAATTTTCAGAAATTCGAACCTTATGAATGCGGAATCCCTACAAAAGGGCTTACATGGTTGCAGTTCAACGTGGGTTATTATCTTTTTGCAATTCTTTTCCTTGTGTTTGATGTAGAAACAGTGTTCGTTTTTCCATGGTCAGTAGTAATGGGAGAGCTTGGCATTGTCGGATTTATTGAAATAGTGATTTTCTTTTTTATTTTGGTTTTCGGACTTGCTTATGCCTGGAAAAAACATGCCTTGATATGGGAATAAAATCAATGAAAAATTCAGATTTCAAGGACAATGAGACCCTTGAAATGTTCAAATCCTCGAAAAGTAATATAATATTAACTACAGTTGATACAATTATAAACTGGGGCAGGAAAAATTCATTATGGCCTCTGACATTTGCCACAAGCTGTTGCGGTATTGAAATGATGGCGGCAGGCGCTTCGCGTTTTGATTTTGCCAGGTTCGGTATCGAAGTTTACCGCGCTTCTCCCCGTCAGGCAGATGCTATTATCGTAGCAGGAACTATTGTCAACAAAATGGCTCCTGTTATAAAACGGCTATATGACCAGATGTCAGAACCAAAATTTGTAATTGCCATGGGCTCATGTGCTATTTCTGGCGGGCCATTCTATTATAACTCCTATCATGTTGTTAAAGGAGTCGAGCTAATTATTCCGGTTGATGTTTATATCCCTGGCTGCCCGCCAAGACCTGAAGCCTTGCTTTATGGAATCATGCAGTTACAGCGAAAAGTCGAACAGGAAAGATATACAAAAAGAAAACGAAAATATATTTAGAATAAACTATTTTTCATGTCAAACGAGGAACTAACACAAAAAATCAAATTTTTTGAACCTGATGCAGAAACAGCTATCGGTAGTCAATATGTGACCGTTACTGTTAGCCCTGATAAACTGAATGATCTTGCAAAAAAATTAAAGGAATCGGAAGATACTTTTTTCGACTATCTGTTTTGTTTGACCGGCATGGATTGGGGTGATAATCTGGGCGTTGTTTATCACCTTGATTCCACAAAATACCACCATAATCTGGTTTTAAAAACAAAAACAACCGACAGGGAGCATCCTGCAATTGATTCGGTTTGTGATATATGGAAAACGGCAGAGTTCCTCGAAAGAGAGGTATTCGACCTGTTCGGTATCACCTTTAATAATCATCCTGATATGCGTAGAATATTTCTCGAGGATGACTGGAAGGGCTACCCTTTAAGAAAAGACTATGTTGATAAAGAAAATATTGTCGAACGATAGTATAAATTGTTATATTACTATATTGTTAAGTCATTAATCATTGGTTATTCGTAAATCTAAAATGGTATATAATACTCAAAACGATAAAATTCTTTCTAACATTATTAACCAAATAGTGGAAGTGGCTGACCCTGATAAGATCATTTTATTTGGGTCAAGAGCAAGCGGGAAGCAGGAAAAAAAGAGTGATTATGATGTATGTGTATTGAAAAATAACATAAAAAATCTTGACAAATTTACAAAAAAAATTTACTTAAATTTATATGGAATAGGAGCTGCAGTAGATGTTATTGTGCAGAGCATGAAAAATTTTGAAGAATTAAAAGATAAATGGTTTTTTATTTATTATGACATTGCTAAAAATGGAAAAGTAGTTTATGAAAAATAATAATGAAATAGAAAAGTGGTTAATTTCTTCAGTCGGTGATTTAACATTAGCAAAAAAAGGAAAAATATCCAAAAAGATTCCATATGAACCATTATGTTTTCATGCCCAACAAGCAGCAGAAAAAGGATTAAAAGCAATTCTGATTTTTAAAAATAAAGAATTTGAAAAAACACATTCAATAGCAAGATTACTTGAATTGATAAATGAAACAGGTTTAGATATTCCACCTGCTATGAAAGAAACAATTTCATTGACACGTTTTGCAACCAGAATGCGTTATCCAACTAATGAAATACCTGTGACACAAAAAGAATACAAAGAAGTAATAAAACTTGCTGAAAAAGTTTTGAAATGGACAAAATCCATTATTGAAAAGAAAAATGGAAACCTATTTTAGAAAAAAATTGAAGATTGCAGATTGGAAATATTGCACTGGAGAATTTATGGAGACAAAAGGAAAGGTAATAGTTGGTAATTAATAATTAATTCGCATGATTACATGATTGTATGAGCGAGGAGACCAAAATATTAAACACGGAACAACAGGAATACACAATTAATATGGGACCTCAGCACCCTTCTACACATGGTGTATTACGGCTTGTTTTAACATTACGCGGAGAAATCGTTCAAAAAGTGCAACCTCACTGCGGATATATTCACCGTGGTATTGAAAAAATGTGCGAAAAGTTGACTTATCCTCAGACTATTCATCTAACCGACCGGCTCGATTATCTGTCGGCTCATATTAATAATCATGCCGTGTGTCTTTGTGTCGAAAATGCCCTGCAGGTTGAAGTCCCCGAAAGAGTAAAATACATAAGAACAATAATGGATGAGTTAACCAGAATAGCTTCCCACCAGTTATTCTGGGCTTGCTTTGGCATGGATTTAGGCGGATTGACATGCTTTTTTTACGGAATGCGCGACCGGGAATATATCCTCGACATTTTTGAAGAAACAACCGGCGGACGCCTGATTCAAAGCTACTATACTCCGGGAGGTTTGATGAATGACATACATCCGAACTTTCAGAAAAGAGTAAAAGAATTTATTAAAAAGTTCAGAAAAGTTTTACCTGAATACGACCAATTATTAACAGGAAACGTAATTTTTAAGAACAGGACAAAAGGAGTGGGCATTTTATCAAAAGAAGATGCTGTTTCTTTTGGTGTGACGGGACCTTCGGGCAGAGGATCCGGATTTTCCTGCGATGTAAGGAAACATTCACCTTACAGCATGTATTCGAAAGTTAATTTTAAAGAAATATTATTCCCTGAAGGAGACTGTTTTGCCAGGTACATGATAAGAATGGATGAAATGCGGGAATCAATGAATATTATCGAACAGTTAATTGATAATATTCCTGAAGGGACGCACACAGCAAAAATGAAAGCTGTGCTTAAGCTTCCCGAAGGGGAATACTATCAAAGAGTTGAAGCCACAAGAGGAGAATTTGGCGTATTTATCGTAAGCAAAGGCGATAAATATCCATACAGGTTAAAATTACGTTCCCCGAATTTCAGCAACCTTTCAGCTCTTGATACAATGTGCAGAGGCTCAAAAATTGCCGACCTTGTTGCAACCGGCGGCTCGTTAGATTATGTTATTCCTGATATTGACAGATAATTAAATAAATATGGCATTTTCTATCTACGATTTTACAACTACAACAAAGGCGATTGACCTGTTTCTGAATGATATAATGTCGCCATTCTGGGCAACAGTCACCGAACTGGTCATTGTCGGCGTTGTATTTCTTGCTTTTTATGCTCTTGTCGGCTTATATTTGGTATATGCCGAACGTAAAATTTGCGGTTTTATTCAATGCCGTGTTGGCCCAAACAGGGTCGGCCCTTATGGCTTCTTTCAAACAATAGCCGACCTTATCAAGCTATTGATGAAAGAGCTTGTTTATATTAAAAATGCCGATAAAATTCTTTTCAATGTCGCTCCTTTTATAGTAATTATTACTTCTTTTCTTGCCATTTCGGCTATTCCTTTTGCAAAGGGATTACATGCAATGGATTTTAACATCGGCGTATTTTATATTATGGCTGTTTCTTCAATCGGGGTTATTGGAATTTTACTTGCCGGCTGGTCGAGCAATAATAAATATTCGCTTATCGGAGCTATGAGAAGCGGCGCACAGATAGTAAGCTATGAACTGTCGGTAGGCCTGTCATTAATTACTATGTGCGTGCTTGCAGGAACAATGCAATTTTCAGAAATGATTGAAGGACAAAGAGATTTATGGTTTATTTTTAAAGGACACGTTCCCGCTGTAATCGCTTTCCTTGTTTATATTATTGCAGGAACAGCCGAAACAAACCGAGGCCCATTCGACCTCCCCGAAGCTGAATCAGAGCTTACCGCCGGATTCCATACGGAATATTCAGGTATCAAATTCGCCTTCTTCTTCCTTGCTGAATATATGAACATGTTTCTGATTGCCTGCCTTGCAACAACGGTATTCTGGGGCGGATGGATGCCATTGCATATCCCCGGATGGGAAACCTTTAACCATGTCATGGATTATATCCCGCCGGTAATCTGGTTTATAGGAAAAACTGTGGTCGTAATATATATAATAATGTGGTTCAAATGGACATTCCCGCGTCTGAGGATAGATCAACTATTGACATTGGAATGGAAATATTTGTTACCGATTAATTTAATTAATGTCTTGTTAATGGCGTTTATTGTATTAATGGGATGGAGCTTATAAAATATATTAAAGGTATTTTTTCCGGCGTCTGGTCATGCATGGTCGGTATGAAAGTAACTGTTTCTTATCTGTTACGGCCATGGAAAATTGTTACACAACAATACCCTGAAAACAGAAAAAAGCTCTAATCAGCATAAATGCACAGGTTGCGGTATTTGTGCTATCAATTGCCCTAACGGAACACTCGAGGTAACGACCATTACGGAAACAACCGACGACGGTAAGAAAAAACGCACTCTCGATAAGTACATTTATAAAATGGGAATGTGCACATTCTGCGCATTATGCGTAAAAACATGCCCGTCACAGGCGATATCTTTTCAGAATGGCTTTGAACATTCCGTTTTTAACAGAGATAAACTTATTAAAAAATTAAACCGTGAAGGTTCATCATTATTAAAAGAATAACATAATGCATATTACAGGCGCTCAGATAATGTTTATAATTTTTTCCGCTGTAATTATTATATTTTCAATTTTGACGGTTACAAGCAGAAGAATATTACGTGCGGCTACTTTCCTGTTATTTGTTCTTATTGCAACCGCAGGTTTGTATTTTATGCTGAATTATCAGTTTCTTGCTGCAGTTCAATTGGCTTTATATGCCGGAGGTATTATCGTTTTAATAATATTTTCAATTTTACTGACAAGCCACATTAGCCAGAAGTTCGAACCGATTTCATGGAAAAAAAGCATTTTTGCAGCATTAGCTTCTGTCGCAGGAATAATAATTTGCCTGACAACTATACTTAATTATAATTTCAAAGCTGACTCCTTAGCGGCAATAGAAATTGATATGAAAATAATAGGTAGAAGCTTGCTAAGCTATAATAAAGACGGATTCGTATTACCTTTTGAAGTAATCAGCATTTTGTTGCTTGCCGCAATGGTGGCTTCATTAGTCATTGCAAAAAAAGCTAAAACAAAACAACAATGATACAGGGTATTCCTTTATATTATTTTTTAATAGTCGCGACAATCATGTTCTTTGTCGGGGTTTACGGTTTTCTTACACGTAAAAATCTTATTACAATGCTGATGTCAATCGAATTAATATTAAATTCGGTAAACATCAATTTTGTCGCTTTTAATCGTTTTTTGTACCCTGATACTTTACACGGACATTTCTTTACATTATTTATTATTGCCGTTGCAGCATCGGAAGCCGCTGTCGCAATTGCAATCATTATCAATATATACAGGAAATTTACGAATATTGATGTAGAAAAAGTAAGTGAAATGAAATATTAAAATAAAATTGGTAACAATTCAGCCACGAAGTTACACGAAGGAACACTAAAATGAAGGGAGATTTATTATACTATCTTGGTGGCTGAATAGTAACCAGAAAATAATAAATAAATTAGTGAAACTTAGCGTCCTTGGTGGCTGAATAGTAACAATTTAACAATGTTAACAATATAACCATTTAAAGTATATATGGAAACTAATTGTTTTAATTACACATATCTGATTATATTAATTCCCTTCATTTCGTTCGTTATCCTAGGGCTTTTCGGGGATTATCTGAAGCATAAAATTTCGGGATGGCTTGGAACATTTTCTCTTTTCCTCGTATTTATCCTCTCATATTATACCGCATATCAATACTTTTTTAATGTTGGAAAAGTTGAGGGTGTTTATCAGAAATTCGTTGGCTTTAATTTCGTCTGGCTTCGCTTCACAGAATCGTTACATATTGATATTGGCGGATTGCTCGACCCGATATCTGTAATGATGCTCGTGGTAATTTCCACGGTATCGTTTATGGTTCATCTGTACAGCATCGGATATATGCATGGCGAAAGAGGATTTGAACGATATTTTTCCTTTTTATCACTTTTCTCCTTTTCCATGCTCGGACTTGTGCTGGCAACCAACATATTCCAAATGTACATTTTTTGGGAATTGGTTGGCGTTTCATCATATTTATTGATTGGTTTTTATTACCAACGTCCATCGGCAGTTGCCGCCTCGAAGAAAGCATTTATCGTTACACGATTTGCCGATTTAGGTTTTCTTGTCGGAATACTGATATTATCTATCACTACTGGAACATTCGACTATGTTACGCTAACCGATCCAAACGGCACGGCAATTACCCAAGGCAGCGGAATTGTATTTCTTGGACTTTCTACATTAATTCTTGTGTTCATGGGTGGCGCAGGTAAATCGGCTATGATGCCTTTTCATATATGGTTACCCGATGCTATGGAAGGCCCGACACCTGTCTCCGCCTTAATTCATGCCGCTACAATGGTTGTCGCCGGTGTTTATATGGTCGCCCGGCTATTCCCGATTTTTGCAATATCCGGAACACCTGGCTTGGAAGTTGTAGCTTATATCGGAGGAATCACTTCATTATTCGCTGCAATTGTCGCCTGCACTCAATTCGATATAAAACGTGTGCTTGCATATTCAACCCTCTCGCAAATCGGTTATATGATGCTCGCCTTAGGCGTTTCAGGATACGGCGGACACGAAGGTCTGGGCTTTATGGCATCAATGTTCCATCTGTTCACCCATGCAATGTTTAAGGCCTTGTTATTTCTCGGTGCAGGCGCAATTATTCACGCAGTCCACAGCAACTACATGTACGATATGGGCGGATTAAGAAAATACCTGCCTATTACCCATATTACATTTTTAATCGCCTGCCTTACTATTGCAGGAATTCCTCCATTATCAGGATTCTTCAGCAAGGATGAAATTCTGGTGGCGGCATTCCATCACAATAAATTCTTATTCGCTGTCGAATATATTACCGCAGGTCTGACCGCATTCTATATGTTCCGTTTATATTACAACGTTTTCTGGGGGAAAAATGTTCATTACCATCATACTCCTCACGAAGCGCCTGTTACAATGACGATTCCTCTGATTTTTCTCGCCATCGGCTCCGTTTTTACAGGTTTTATACCTTTCAATAAGCTGGTTACTTCCGACGGTTTGCCCTTTGAAGCTCATATTGAATGGGGAATAGCAATTCCTTCCATATTAGTTGGTATCCTGGGTATCATAATAGCAACCGTATTGTATAAAAAAGAAACTGCTATTCCGGATAAAATTATCGGTTCAATAAAAATATTCCATAAATGGGCATATAATAAATTTTATTTCGACGAATTATATTTGTTTATCACTCAAAAAATTATTTTCAAACGTATTTCCGAACCGGTTGCATGGTTTGATCGTCATGTAGTTGATGGATTACAAAACTGGTTCGCATGGTTGGCAAATACGGTTTCGTTCAATATCCGGGGGTTTCAATCCGGCCAATTGCAGCAATACGGTTGGGTGTTCGTATCCGGAGCTTTAATTCTTGTAATTATTTTTTCGTTTTACTGGTACTCGATAAATTTTTAAGATAGAAGTTTGCGTTCATTGGTAGAAGACTGTCGAACAACATATTGACAACAAAATAAATAAAAAAGGGAAAATGATATATATTTGTAATAACAACAAGTAGATAAAATTGTGTGATAAATAAATGGCTGAATAATAATTAATTATGACCAAAAAATCACAAATAGAAGTTGAAAACAAACTAATTTCAATTGTTCAACAAAACGAACAAGATTTTATCAGTTTAACTGATATGGTTCGTGGAGAAGAAGGTTCTGATCATATTAGAAACTGGATGAGAAATAGGAATACTGTTGAATTTCTTGGACTTTGGGAAACTTTATACAATCCTAATTTTAAACATGTCGAATTCGACACCTTTAGAAAGCAAGCTGGATTAAATAGTTTTAACCTGACCCCAAAAAAATGGATTGAAGCAACAAATGCTATTGGACTAATCTCAAAATCTGGAAGATATGGTGGGACATATGCCCACAAGGATTTAGCTTTTGAGCTTGGCTCATGGATAAGTCCAATGTTCAAATTATTGCTTATCAAAGAATATCAAAGATTAAAAGAAATTGAAAACAACCAATACAATCTTGAATGGAACGTAAAACGAATTCTTACAAAAACCAACTACCAGATACATACTGATGCGATAAAAGATTGTATTTTACCCAAAATGAATTATGATAATGATAAAAAGTGGTTGGTTTATGCAGAAGAAGCTGATATATTGAATGTTGCACTTTTTAATTGTACAGCAAAGGACTGGAGAGAAGCAAATCCTGAACATGCAGGAAAAGGTTTAAATATCAGGGATTTTGCGAGTATAAATGAACTTGTTGTCCTTGCTAATTTAGAAAGTCTTAATTCAATACTTATCCGAAATAGAATAAGCAAGCCAGAACGATTCAGGCAATTAAAGGGAATTTCAATGATTCAGTTAAAATCGCTTGATAATAAGGATTTTATTAAGACATTGAAAAAAGTCACAAATAATGTATATATCAACTATTCAGGAAAGGGGAAATTGAAAGAAAGTAATGATAATAACTGAATAATGCGAATTAAGGGTTGAGATTAAAACCAAAAATTATTTGAACCACTAGACACATAGTTCACAAAAATAATTTTTACCCCTTAATTCGCATAACATATTAAACCTAAAACAATAAAGAAAATGAATCTTAGTCTATTAATAGTAATACCCATACTGACTATAATCGGCATTTTATTTACAAAAGACAAGATGCATGCACGGGTGGTTGCAGCAATCGGAATGTCAATTCAATTAATATATGCTGCGCTGCTTATAATCGTTTATCTGCTCGAAAGAAAAGCCGGGAATACTGCCCCAATGCTTTTTTATCAGGATTTTACATGGTTTCAATGCCTTAATATTCATTATACAATCGGGGTTGACGGTATCTCCGTAGCCANNNNATTATACAATTGGGGTTGACGGTATTTCCGTAGCCATGATAGGACTTACCGCTACCGTTGTATTTGCCGGTAAATTTGCATCCTGGGAAGTTGAATTTCTTTCCAAAGAATTTTTTATTACGCTCATATTATTATCATCGGGGGTTTTCGGATTTTTTATTTCACTCGACCTTTTCACTATGTTCCTGTTTTATGAGCTGGCGGTAATTCCGATGTATCTTTTAATTGGTATTTGGGGAAGCGGTCCAAGGGAATATTCAGCAATGAAGCTAACGTTAATGCTAATGGGCGGTTCCGCTTTTCTGCTTCTCGGATTGCTCGGTATCTATTTCTATTCAGGAAATGATACTGTTTCACCTACATTTAACATACTCGAAATAGCCGAAAGAACAATTCCTGCCGAAGCGCAAAGATTTTTCTTCCCCTTTGCATTCGTCGGATTTGGCGTTCTGGGCGCATTATATCCATTGCATACATGGTCGCCCGACGGTCACGCCTCGGCACCTACAGCCGTATCAATGCTTCATGCAGGTGTGCTGATGAAGCTCGGAGGGTACGGATGTTTCCGTGTTGCAATGTTCCTTTTACCAGAAGCCGCTAACGAAATGGCATGGTTCTTCCTTATCCTTACAACAATAAGCATTGTTTACGGAGCATTTGGCGCCGTTCATCAGAAAGATCTGAAATATATCAACGCATATTCATCAGTCAGCCATTGCGGGCTTGTTCTGTTCGCCCTGCTTATGATGAACCCAACAGCGATGGACGGTGCAATTCTGCAGATGATTTCCCATGGACTGATGTGCGCCTTATTCTTTGCATTAATAGGCATGATTTACGGCAGAACCCATACCCGGATGATAAATGAAATGGGAGGCATTATGAGGGTAATGCCGTTTCTCGGAGTAATATATGTAATCGGTGGGTTAGCATCTTTAGGACTGCCGGGCTTGAGCGGATTCGTAGCTGAAATGAGCATATTTGTCGGTTCATTCCAGATTAACGATGTTTTTCACAGAGTTATTACTGTTCTGGCTTGTACATCAATTGTTGTTACGGCGGTATATATTTTGCGCCTTGTCGGAATTATGTTGTTAGGACCAATTATTCATAAAGAGCATGAAAAGCTTGGCGATGCACATTGGTTTGAACGAATTAGCGCCGGCGCCCTGACCGCTGCAATTATCGGAATGGGAATGGCCCCGTTTTGGTTATCCGATATGATCGGCGAAAGTCTGATTCCTATTGTTAAACAACTAACTACTAATATCGGGTTATAAATATGAATTTAGAAAGTTTCTTAATAATGCGACATGAAATAATGCTTACAGCGCTGGCAATATTATTTCTGTTTGCAGATCTGGTATGGAAAGAAAACAATAAAAAGGGCTTAATCCCTTTTGTAATTATACTTTTTGCCGTAAATGTCATTATCGGATTAATGCCTGCCTCTACCGGCGTTCTTTTCGGCGGAATGTACCAGACAAGCGGAATACAGATTTTAATGAAAAATGTGCTTAATATCGGCGTTCTTATTGTTTTTATTCAATCGTACCGATGGCTTATAAGCGATGAAGTTGTTCATAAAATCGGCGAATACTTTTTCCTGTTAATTGTAACTTTAACAGGAATGAATTTTATGATTTCATCGGGTGATTTTCTGATGTTTTACCTCGGACTTGAAATCGCTACAATTCCTATAGCGGCTTTAGCGGCTTACGACAGATTAAAGCAAAAATCGGCTGAGGCGGGGATTAAGCTGATTCTTTCATCGGCTCTCTCGTCAGGAATACTGTTATATGGCATTTCTATGATATACGGCACAACAGGTACGACTTATTTTTCCGATGTCACCTCATTGATTCATTATGAACCCTTACAGATACTTGGATTAATTTTCTTTTTCACCGGTATGGGGTTCAAAATTTCGCTTGTACCTTTCCATTTATGGACTGCCGATGTTTATGAAGGAGCGCCGATAAATATTACTTCATATTTGTCGGTTATATCAAAAGGAGCGGCAAGCTTTATCTTTATGATTATTTTATTCACCGCCTTCCGTTATTTTATTGATGTCTGGCAGAATTTAATTTTCCTGATTTCCGCTGTCACCATGACTATCGGTAATCTATTTGCAATACGACAAAATAATATAAAACGGTTTCTGGCATTTTCTTCTATTGCTCAAGCAGGGTTTCTAATGTTAGGTATTATTGGAGGTAGTCAACTTGGGATGACATCAGTTGTCTATTTTGCGCTGATTTACATCTTTTCCAACCTAGGAGCATTCGGTGTTGCAACGGCTATTTCCAATGCCACCGGCAAAGAGAATATCAGCGATTATAAGGGACTTTATCATACTAATCCAAAGCTTAGCTTATTGATGTTATTATCGCTGTTCTCTCTTGCAGGAATTCCTCCCGTTGCAGGATTTTTCGGTAAATTCTTTCTGTTCACCGCAGCCGCCCAGCAGGGCTTTTATATTCTCGTCCTGATTGCAGTAATCAATGCTATTATATCATTATACTACTATCTGCTCGTTGTAAAAGCTATGTTCCTGAACAAAAGCGATAACCCAATTCCATACTTCAAAAGCGATTTTCCTACACGACTGGCTCTGCTAATATGCCTTACAGGTATTATTATCATAGGTTTTGCAAGTTATGTTTTTGAGTATATCAAAAACCTAAGCTTTGGGGTTTAATATATTTTACTAAATAATCGTCTGCCTGATCTTCTTCACAACATCGTTCAACGAAGATATTTCATCGGTATTATATTTAATATTTTTTATCTTTTTTGTTTTTTCATCCTGAGTATATGTAATCTGCATATCGGAAAATTCCTTCTGTATCAGGCTTAATTGACTGATAAGCTTTCGTGTGTCAATATCATCATACTGGTTAAGAAGCTCAATCATATTTGCCAGTAAAACTTGCTGTTGTAATATCATATTGTCAAACGAATTTTTCATCATACGTGATAACCGTTTTACAGAAAGATTATCTATATATATTTCCGAAATCAGGTATAAGCCCTCAATATAGAAACCGCTTAATACAAGCAGGGCGGTTTTTTCGTTTTCTTTAACCGCAAAATTTTTATCATAATTCCTGTGAAATTCTTCAACAATGTTTTGCAGTGAATCATTGCTTTGAATATTGCTTTCAATCCTTTCCAGCACTTTTATTTCGTTAGGCGAGTCCAGGCCAAGCTCTTCCATCAGTTTTTTTATCCTTGCAAGATAAATTATGCAGGGCTGATACTGCTCATATAAATGAACATAAGTCA
>JACQWN010000219.1:0-761 GCA_016209245.1 Bacteroidia bacterium | reverse complement strand
ACACCCAGATTAAGAGCTCTTTGATAGCTTGTTGTATATGTCGGAGGATGGATTTTTGTATCATTTATCAGCTCATCGGAATAATCAATATCAAGTAATTTTAATAATGTTGTCGCTTGAACGGGAGAAGGAACAGAATAAATAACCGCTTCATTGGTGCCAAGACTATCTATCAAAGATCCTACCAATGGGCCGGCTTCTTCCCCGCCTGTTGTTTCCGAAGGTTTATCCTGCTTGCATGAAAAAAATAAAAACGAAAGCAGAATATTTAATAATACAATAAAATTACTAAATTTCATAACAGTAAATATTAATTGTAACTACTAAAGTGCGTTTTATTTCGCACGAAAATTATGTCTCGCAAAGACGCAATGAACGCAAAATATTAAGACCGCAAAGTAAAAAAATCATTAATGATTTTTTTCTTTGCGAACTTATAGGTTATTAGCAATTCTTTTAAATCCATCCCGCATGTGCGGGATCAAATCAACATTTAAATTGACAAGAAGTTCTAGTTTTAAATTTGTCATTCGTAAATAAGTGAGTAATATTTTAGGATAAGTGGCTGCCATGGTTATTTTGGCTATTTCATTTTCCGTCATAAGCCCTTGCGTTCTTTGCGTCTTTGCGTGATAACTTTTATATTGCTGAGTTATTACCAATTTATTATCCATTTTGCTGTAAATCTATTATTTCTTTTGGATAAGTTATTGTTACCGGCTCGAAAACAAGAATATGCGCTACAGCCTCGGCAAAAGTCT
>JACQWN010000610.1 GCA_016209245.1 Bacteroidia bacterium | reverse complement strand
TCCTTTGCATTTTTAATAAACGGTCATTACATAATTTGCTGTATTACAATCAAATAATATTTTTTCAGCAAACCCTAAATAGTGGTTGTTTCAAATCTTGACAAATTTAAAAACAGCGGTTTCATTAATGCTATCGGTAAGTTTCAGAATATAGATATTTGATACAAAATCACTAATATTAATTCGCACAATGTTTTCTGTGTTTTCTGTTTCTGTGAAAATCTCATATATCGTTTGTCCAAAAAGATTGAAAATTGAAATCATGATTATCCCTTCAGGAAAATTTCCGGTGATGGTCAATTCATTTCCGGCCGGATTAGGATAAATATGAAATCCTTCCTTGCCGGACGGTAATTTGATCTCTCTTGTATTTAAAATTACTGAAGAACATAATGAAAACTCGGAAGTATTTCCATTCATGTCGGTAGCAGTTGCGGTTATTTCTTCGCCCTCTGATACACCAGGAACGACAATATTCCAATCTCCGTTAGCGATTGGGGCCGTATTTCCAAGATATATTTTTCCTTCGCCATATAAAAAAGGGTCGGGTTGTGCAATAAACACCTCAATATTAACCAATTCGGGATTTTCCGTGTCAATATTACCTTCTATATAAGTCAAATCGTCACAAATATTATAAATAGACGAATAAATTTCAGGAAAATTCATATTTTCATTAGCGCCGTCATCCAAATCGCCGGCGTCATTATAATTAATACCAAAAGGTTCAATTTCAATCCCGAGAAAACCATTTTCAAAAATTGAGTTTCCGGAAATTCTGTTATACTTTGTATTGGGGTCCATAATCACGATTCCGCTTGAATCATTAAAAGCGATGATATTTCCTTGTCCTGGCAAACCGATAGTATTATATTTTGACCCATTTGCAATAAATATTCCGGATGAATTATTTCCAAGAGTTGATTGCCCATCGCCGGTAGTTCCGATTTTATTGTTAATCACAGTATTGCTATCGGAATTTTCGTACAGATAAATTCCAAAACCCTTATTTCCGCTTATCAGATTTCCGTTAATTATATTATGTTTTGGGTTTGTAGTAAAGCCAATACCTTGATAATTGGGTAAAGCGAATGTTCCTGAAATATCGGTACCAATAAAATTCCCGGTTATTTCATTGTAATCTGTAAGAATATCAGCAACTTCTATTCCTGCATACCGGTTCCCGGACAAAATATTTCTGTCGGAAATACTTTGTCCGCCGATTATGTTATATCTTGTACCGGCACCAAGTAGTAAACCTGCATCATTTGGTATAGTATCGGTACCCGATGAATTTGTCCCGACAAAGTTTCCTTTAAATTCATTATAAAATGTTCCGTTGGTTACGATAAATAATCCATAGCTGATATTCCCCGATAACACATTATTAATCATTCTGTTATGATTTGAGCCGCCGTCCACGCAAATACCCGTAGCATTCGGAACAGCAAAATTCCCTGAAACATCGGTACCGATATAGTTACCAATTACATCATTATATGCACTGTTACCATAAAAAACCATACCGTAAACCCTGTTCCCGGAGATAATATTCCGTTCATTCTGGGAATAACCACCTAAAATATTATATTTTGAAACGGTATTAAATTCAATCCCGTTTCCCTGAATCAGCGTATCGCCGGTTTTAAATCCAAAAGAGCCGGTGACATCGGTTCCCAAATAATTTCCGGTTATTAAATTGCTATCGCACGATTCGAGATATACTCCAATTTCCCAGTTAGCAGAAATAATATTTCTTTGACCTGCAGTTGTGCCTCCGATAATATTATTTTTACAGTTAGTTTTTAGCAGAACTCCGACATGATTGCTCAGCGGTTGAGTGCCATCGAAGTTGGTGCCGATAAAATTTCCTGATACTATGTTGTCATCCGTACCGGTTCCATTCATTAATATACCGGACTGTACATTACCTGAGATAGTATTTGATTCTGCCGAAGTGGTGCCTCCTATTACATTATTGTGCGAATTGACTAAAATTATTCCATAGATATTCCCGATACTATTATTTCCTGAAACATCTGTCCCTATATAGTTTTGCTTTATTTGATTCCCATAAGACCCTGTTCCATATATAGTTATGCCACTATTTATATTGCCGGAAATAATATTTTTAGAGGTTATTCCAATGGTATTATTGTAAGCTTCATTTAACAAAATACCATCATTATTCGGAACTGCAAAAATACTTGAAGGATTTGTACCTATTTTGTTGCCATATATCTGATTGAAATATGCTTCGGATATTACGATTCCGGCAATTGCATTTCCTGATATAATATTATTGTAGATTTTATTTTGCGATGCCGAGTTAGAAACAGTTATACCGTATTGATTTGCCGATGCTGAAGTTCCTGAGCAATTTGTTCCTATATAGCAATCCCTGATATTATTTTGAGTCGCCATTGAACCATATACTTGAACGCCATAAGTAAAATTGACAATATTCATTCCGATTACCGAATTATTGGGTGAGGCGAGCAGGAATGCAAAATCAAGTGAATTATTGCCGTTAATAACTATTTCTGGTCCATTCACATTGGTATTTCCCTGGTTCGTGGTTTGAGTTGAGCCGTCAATTGTAATATAGCCGGTTGTTATATAAGGAAGAGTTGATAAAAGTGTTATTGTCCAGGTTCCATCGGTAGCATTATAGTTTGTATCTGATGTGGGAATGTTGAAAGTAATATTATCCGCTCCCACGACATTATTGGCATTTGTTACTGCCTCACGCAAAGAACCTGCGCCGGAATTATTTGTATTAATTACGGTATAAGTAACTGATTCAGCCAAATTAATACAAAACAGAAATCCGATTATGATACTAATTGTTTTCATTTTCACTTTTTTTCCGGTTCAAAACATTTTCAGCAGCTTTAACAATATCTTGTGTGTCAATTCCATATTTTTTAAGTAATTCGTCAGGTTTTCCGCTTTCACCGAATTTATCGTTTACAGCAACCATTTCGATTGGAACAGGCGAAGTCCGCGATAATAACTGTGCAATAGCATCACCTAAGCCGCCATTCATCAGATGTTCTTCGGCTGTAATAACAGCTTTTGTTTTATTAGCCGAGGATAATATAGCCATTTGATCCAGAGGTTTAATTGTATGGATATTTATTATTTCAGCCAATATTCCTTTTTGCTCAAGAATTTCGCAAGCTTCTATAGCTTTCCAGAGTAAATGGCCGGTAGCGAAAATAGTCAGGTCATTACCTACATTAAAAGTGATGGCTTTACCTATTTCAAATTTTTGATTTTCAGGAGTGAAATTAGGTACCGCCGGTCTTCCGAAACGAAGATAAACTGGTCCAGAATATTTCGCAATTGCGAGTGTAGCGGCTTTTGTCTGATTGTAATCGCAAGGGTTTATTACGGTCATATTTGGCAGGACACGCATAAGTGCAATATCTTCCATGATTTGATGCGATGCACCATCTTCGCCTAAAGTCAAACCCGCATGTGAAGCGCAAATTTTTACATTTTTATTTGAATAAGCGATTGATTGACGTATCTGATCATAGACTCTGCCGGTTGCAAAGTTTGCAAATGTACCTGCAAATGGAATTTTTCCGCCGATTGTAAGCCCGGCTGCAATGCTCATCATATTTGCTTCGGCTATTCCGCATTGAAAAAATCTTTCAGGGAACTCTGCGGCAAAAGCATCCATTTTCAATGAATCGGTCAAATCGGCGCATAATGCAACTATATTGGGATTATTCCTTCCCAGCTCAAGCAGTCCTGCTCCAAAGCCGGAACGTGTATCTTTATTACCGGTTGATATATATTTCTTCATTTCAGTTCAGTTTAATTGTTTCTGCTCCGCCTGATGTAATTTTAAATGACTTTTGAAAAGTATATACTGATTGATCGGCAAATTTAGGTCTGTATATGAGCCGGTAATTTCCCGGCTGCAGCGATAACGATTCTCTGCTTTTTGACGGGTCAAGTTCATAAACCCATCTTAAATCGTTTTTTTCTTCAAGATATATGCTGCCACAACCTAATGTCGCTTTTTGAATATTTAATGAACCGCATAAAGGTATCTGAACTGTGGTAGTATGACTTTGCTTGACTTCAAGAGCATTCAGATAAATTCTCGGAAGAATCAATATTTCCAAGTCGTATAATCCGGTAATATATTTCACTGTTTCATTTACGTATTGTACATTGAGCGTTTCAGTTTTCCCTTTTTGCCTGACTATTAAAGGTGTTACAGAAAAATTCATAGAGCTTCC
Organism: Bacteroidia bacterium; assembly: GCA_016209245.1. GTDB lineage: Bacteria > Bacteroidota > Bacteroidia > Bacteroidales > BM523 > JACQWN01. The sequence goes on along the minus strand of JACQWN010000610.1, from coordinate 5,344 downwards.
GTCTTTAATAATCAGATATCCTTGTGGTGCATCGGCAGCTACAATAGTATGCTTACCGGGGGTTATCTGGATGGTATCAATATTTACCGGGGGAAGTGTATGGGCAATCATTTTATATGTAATCAGAGGGTCTAATTGAAGAGTATCAGGAACCCCACGGCTATTAATTGTATGCATATAATTATATACCATCTTTCCTGAAGTAATATCGTAAAAAGTCATATTTACATCTGTTTCGGTAGGTTTGCCATAAGAATCAAGCAGGTTTACCTGAACCGATGTAGAATTTAAGGCAATGGAAATAATTACATTCAAAGCGGTAATAAATTCTTCTTCGCTTTTGGCATTAAAAAATTGTCCTACGCATTCGAAAGTTTTTCGAAATTCAATATCTAAGCCGACACCGATAACAAAAGGCCTTAATATAATTCCTTTTTTACGCAATTCTTTAGCGACGGCGCAAGGATCTCCGCCGCATTCTTCAATACCATCGGTGATAAGAATAAGAATATTTCTACAATTTTCACATTTTGGAAAATCACCGGCGCAGATTTCCAGAGTACGGGCTATTGGTGTTGTTCCCCGTGGACTAATATACCGTAGTTTTTGTATGATTTTTTGGCTTGAATTTTCACTAAAAGGGACTTCAAGCTTTGTATCATCACAATCCTGAGGTGGAACCGGCTTTTGGTGTCCATATACTCTTAATGCCATGCGGACATTATCAATTTTGTCAAGACTGTCAATCATCCTTGATAACATGTTCCGGGCGACATTTATTTTTTTATCGGTCTGCCACTCCTGAAGCATGCTTTGCGAAGCATCGAATACGAAAAGAATATTTGTGAGTGGCTTTTCCTGGTTATATTGTTGGGATAAAACCATGGAAATTGCCACAAAAATAAATAGTATTAATAAAATAAATGATTTCATAAATTTTATTTATTATTTCGGATTTCGGATTGTCAAAAAGCATCAATATATGTTACTGTTCGGGTATAGCACATATTGCGAAAGTGTGAAAGTGAGACAATGAGAAAGTGAGCCATTTTCATACTTTCACCCTTTCCTTTTCCGGTTTCAAAACCCATTTATCCGGGTTATTCCCCATGTTCACGAGCTTGGCAATGATATTGTCATACTTTATGTGTAATGCTTTACCCGTTTTCCTGCTAATATATTCACATTTTACCGAATATTCAAGCCATACTTGCGTTTCTGCAGCTTCTCCTTCTGCTTCATTGAGTTTATTTATAAATGCGGCCTTGTATTTTCTCCTCCTCCATCCTTCAGCAATTTGTCCTGACACCGAACGGGAAGAACGTCTGATTTGGTCTGTTAAGCTATATATTTCTTCTTTCGGAAATAATTTTGATACTTCAAAAATTTCCATTGCCGCTTCAACAGATAATTTATATACATCTAAATGCCAGTGATATTGAATTTTCATTTTTTTGTCTGTATTTTCTCCTCTCACCTTCCCACTTTCACATTGTCTCACTTTCCAACTGTCACTATTTTATTATTAATTTCCGAACAGTAACCAAAATATTTTTGTTTAGCTACTAATAATCCCCTATCGTTTCTACAACCTGTTCAAGTGCATTTTTAAGCTCTTCATCGTTCGGCGCCTTTCCATGCCATTTATGCGTACCCATCATGAAATCAACACCCATACCCATTTCTGTTTTCATTAATATAACAACTGGTTCTTTTTGACCAATATAATTTTGTGCTTTTTTAAGAGTAATAACTACTTCTTCCATTATGTTTCCGTTCATTTCCAGTACAACCCAGCCGAAAGCTTTCCATTTTGCAGCCAAATTGCCAAGACTCATGACATTATCAGTTGGACCGTCAATTTGTTTCTTATTATAATCAATAGTCGCGATAATGTTGTCAACTTTATGATGAGCAGCGAACATGGCGGCTTCCCAAATTTGACCTTCTTGTAATTCTCCATCGCCATGCAATGAATAAACAAAATTTTGGTCGTTGTTTAATTGTTTTGCAAGAGCGGCGCCGATAGCCACTGAAAGTCCTTGCCCAAGTGACCCTGAAGCAATACGTATTCCCGGCAATCCTTCTTCCGTTGCCGGATGTCCCTGTAATCTGGAGTCAATTTTTCTGAATGTAGATAATTCATCAACATTAAAATAACCCGACCTGGCAAGAACACTATACCAGGCAGCAGAAAGATGACCATTTGACAGGAAAAAAATATCTTGATTTCTGCCGTTCATATCAAAGTTCTCCGGACTATGGTTCATGATTTCAAAATACAATGCGGTAAGAAAATCGGCACAACCGAGCGACCCGCCAGGGTGTCCTGAATTTTGTGCATGAACCATTCTGAGAATGTCTCTACGAACCTGTGTCGCTATTTTTTTAAGTTCGGTAATTTCCATTTGTTTATATTAATTTGGTGGTAAAAGTAGAATAAATGATAATTTTAATTTTGTAAATGTTAATAACTTTTGAAAATTTATATATATTTAGCCCGTAAAAAATTATTTTAATGAGCATTCAAAAATACAAATACTTTAATCCTAAAAAGCAGTACTATTGGGAAGATTATGTATTTTTGATCGTTGACGATGAAATTATTAATGCAAAATTTATCGAGCTTACTCTTAAAAAAACAGGTGCTTCTGTAATAATAGCTTATAACGGCAGGGAAGCCATTGAAATAGCAAGCAGCGACAGGAAAATTGATGTTATTTTAATGGATATTGAGCTCCCTGAAATCAATGGTTATGATACAACACTTGAAATCCGTAAAACCAGACGAGATATTATTATTATCGCTCAAACCGCTTATGCAATGGTATCACAACGTAAAAAATGCTTTGAAGTCGGCTGCAATGGTTATCTTGCCAAGCCATTCAGTAGTTGGGATTTGATGGAGGTAATCTGCCAGTTTATTGAAAAAAATCAGTGACTACGCAATAGCCACGAATTTCACGAATTATATATTGTTAATTACTTTGTTAATAAACAAATTTGTTAGATGCAGTAAATAAGCTGTAAATAATTTACCTTTGCAGCATGTTTACAGAAGTAATAGAAAAATATACAGAAGACAGCATAATCACTCTCGAATGGAAAGAACAAGTCCGGCGAAGGCCAGGTATGTACATTGGCAAAATCGGCGACGGTACTTCCCCTGATGATGGCATCTATGTCCTGCTAAAGGAAGTAATTGATAATTCTGTTGATGAATATATGATGGGTTATGGCAAAACTATTGAAATAACCATTAATGAAAATATTGTAAAAGTAAGAGATTATGGAAGAGGTATTCCGCTCGGCAAGGTAATTGACTCTGTCTCAATAATGTACACCGGTGCAAAATACGATTCAAAGGTCTTTAAAAAGTCAGTCGGTTTGAACGGTGTCGGAATCAAAGCTGTTAATGCCCTGTCGCAATATTTTAATATTCAATCGTTCCGCGAAGGTTATGTAAAAGAAGCAGAATTTAAAAAAGGAGAAACTGTTAAAGATATTAAAAATAAACCATCCGCTTACTCCGACGGCCTTCTGACCATTTTTATCCCTGATAAAGAAATATTCGGTCATTATAAATATTTATCCGAGCATGTTGAAATCATGCTCAGAAATTATGTATATCTTAATACAGGGCTGACAATAATCTTTAACGGCAAGAAATTTTTCTCTAAGAATGGTTTGCTCGATTTGCTTGAAGAAAATATGAGCATACCCGGTCTTTATCCGATAATTCATCTTAAAGGTGAAGATATTGAAATCGCTATTACACATGGTACGCAATACGGAGAAGAATATTATACTTTTGTTAATGGACAGAATACAATACAGGGAGGCACACACCTTCATGCGTTTAAGGAAGCGATTGTAAAAACAATCAGGGAATTTTATAAAAAAGATTTTGATGTTTCCGATATCCGTACCTCAATTATTGCAGCTATAAGCATAAAAGTTGAAGAACCTGTTTTTGAATCTCAAACCAAAACTAAATTAGGTTCTAAAGATATGCAGCCCGGCGGACAGTCGGTACGGAATTATATAATAGACTTTTTAAAAAGTTCATTAGACAATTATCTTCACAAAAATCCTGAAACCGCACAAAAACTTCTCAATAAAATTCTTGAGTCGGAAAAAGAAAGAAAGGCAATATCAAATATCAAAAAAATTGCAAGAGAGCGGTCAAAAAAGACAAATCTGTTTAACAATAAATTAAGGGATTGCAAAATTCATTTCAATACAGATGAAGAACGTAAAGATGAGTCCACACTTTTTATAACTGAGGGCGATTCTGCAAGCGGTTCAATTACAGTTGCCAGAGATCCGGGTGTTCAGGCAGTTTTCAGCTTACGGGGTAAATCTTTGAATACGTGGGGACGCACTAAAAAAATTGTTTATGAAAATGAACAGTTAAATATGCTTCAAGCCGCTCTGAATATTGAGGAAGGGATTGAAAATTTACGGTACAATAAAATTGTAATTGCTACTGATGCTGATGTTGACGGAAAGCATATACGTCTGTTGATAATTACTTTCTTCCTTCAGTTTTTTCCGGATTTAATCCGTAACCGTCATCTTTATGTTTTGAAAACACCGCTTTTCAGAGTAAGAAATAAAAAGAATACTATTTATTGCTATAATGAAGAAGAAAAACTTTCCGCAATAAATAAACTGGGAACAAATTGCGAAATAACAAGATTTAAAGGCCTCGGAGAAATATCTCCCGATGAATTTAAGCAATTTATCGGAGAAGAAATACAACTTGAACCGGTTATTTACACTAAAGATGACCGTATTTCCAGCATGCTTGAGTTTTTTATGGGTGAAAATACCAGAGAACGTCAGAATTTTATTGTGGAAAATTTAAGAGTTGAGGAATAACTTCCGCAATATCTGGCGTAGTCAGAACCCAAAAGGCCTCCCGCAAATCTCGCAGATAACCGCAGATATATTTTTTTTCGCGCAAAATCTGCGTAATCTGCCTTGGGTAGACATAGCCCCCTACGGCAGACGAAGTCTGCGGGAAAAATATTTTTCTAAAACTTGTAGTGAGCAGTGCTTGCAGTGAGCAACGTCGAATGAAGTGTAAAGATATTTTTATTAATGTACTAATATATGGTTTGCTGAAAAAGTCAGAAAGTGGGCTAAAGCCCGTAAGTGCTAACTAAAGAAGCATACTCACCCCCTTCCCCTCTCTATTCATAGAGAGGGGAAGGGGGTGAGTATGCCTGGTTTGTAATAAAAATTATTTTGCTATTAAGCACACTTAAGTTAGCACTACATCAAAATGCAAAGAATCTAATACTATTAATGAAAATCCTTTGCATTTTTAATAAACGGT
>JACQWN010000609.1 GCA_016209245.1 Bacteroidia bacterium | reverse complement strand
GTTTGCGCAAAACCTAGTGCCTAATCATAGCTTCGAGGAGTATTCAAATTGCCCTTCATACCCTGGAGATATGTTTGCTATCGGATGGCAATCTATTTATACGGCAGATTATTATAATTCATGTGATGATTCTTTGTGTTATGTTTCTGTTCCTCATAATATTATCGGATACCAGCATGCTGTTACGGGTAATGCATACTCAGGACTTTTTACTAGAGCCACGAGTAATACTTTCTCAAATTATAGAGAATTTATAAGTTGTCAGTTAAATAATCCACTTACTATTGGAGAAAAATATTATGTTAGTTTTATGGCTAGTTTAGCCGATAAATCCAATTGTGCCACTAACAATCTAGGCGCTTTATTTTCAACTGTACCAATTAATTTTAATTCATATCCAATTCCTTTAACAAATCATGCCAATATTTACTCTTATTCAATTATAATTGATTCAGCCAATTGGGTAAAAATATCAGGTTCATTTATTGCAGATTCAGCATACAGTTATATGTACATTACGAATTTTTATGATAATTTTCATACAGATTCAATATTATTTGATACTACTATAATAATAAGCCCACTTATTTATTTTGTAGATACAATTTGTTGGGCATATTATTATATAGATGATGTCTGTGTTTCTGAAGATTCTCTTGATTGTCCTCTTCTAACTAAAATTTCATTGAAAAGTAATAGTACTATATTTAATATTTTTCCTAATCCTGCTTATGATAAAATAGAAATTGAACTTAATATTAATGACAAATACTCTTTTGCTCTTTATAACAATATTGGCAAAATAGTATTATCTTCTGAAAATATATCTGGTAATACGCAAATAGATATTAATGAATTACCGACTGCTATCTATATACTTCAAATAAAATTTCAAGATATTATATTTATAAATAAAATTTTTAACTTAAAATAAACTGAAAATGTAAAAAATGAAATTTTTGAAAAGACTTGGTATTACTATTGCAGCAATGGTTATATACTCAAGCATTGCCTTAGGACAGGGCAATAACTACAAATTGAATGGCAATAATAATGGAACAACCACCAGCGTGTTAGGTTTTAAAAACAATGCTGATGTTAAAGTTATTACCCGCGATTCCGTTAGACTTACAGTCAAAAAAGACGGGGATGTGGAGATTGAAAAGAATCTTGTAGTAAAAGGAAAACTGTCGGCAGACAGCATCCATATCAACGAAGTAAACACCGACAGTATGAATATTACTCATGTTCTTACTGCCGATAGCATCCATGTTAGGGCTATGAAAATTGGGACTAACTCGCTATATATCGGTGGTCAGCTTACACCCACCGGTACAACAAATAATATTCTATCTTCTGATGGATTACTTAATTTAGGCGGTTCACCAACTTTTTCTAACATCCAGGTCGGCATTGGTAAAACAAATCCTGGCTATGCTTTGGATGTGAATGATGATATTAATGTATCATATAACAAAGGCTACCGGATAAGCGGGGAAATTGTTTTACAAAAACCAGGTAGCACCAATATTTTTGTTGGTAAAGGAGCAGGTGTTTCAAATACGGGAATTAATAATTCATTTTTGGGAGAGGATGCTGGCTATTCAAATCTTGGAGGTTCTGGCAATACATTTATAGGCTTTGATGCCGGCTACTCAAATACTGGCTCCATCATAAACACCGGGATTATGAACTCATTCGTTGGTGCTTATGCCGGCTATTCCAATAACGAAGGTATTGCTAATTCATTTTTTGGTTTAGACGCTGGCAGAAAAACCACAACAGGACAGGGGAATTCATATATTGGTATGTCTGCGGGTTACAATAATACAACTGGGAATTATAATTCATGTTTGGGATTTAATGCTGGCTTTAACAGTATAATTGCTGGTGCTGGTAGTAGTAATACGTATCTCGGTTCTAATGCTGACGGTATGGCTAACGTTTCTCCTTTTGCCTTAACCAATTCCACAGCGATAGGTTATCGTGCCTATGTAACTCAAGATAATTCGTTAGTGCTTGGTGCTATTTATGGTCAGAATAGTTACAGTGGTCCAACTGTTAATGTCGGTATCGGTACAACTGCTCCGGCTTCTGCACTTCATTCCGCAGGACAAATCCGCACAGGTATTCCCTTAGGCGGGTTGGGAGGCGCAGTACCTACTACCGGCTCTATCTTGTTATATCATTCTTCTAATGCAAATACTGTAACTATTCAGTCAGGAGTAACAACTACAAGTTATTCACTTACTCTTCCTACTGCTCAAGGAGCGGCAAACACATTACTAAAAAATGATGGCGCTGGCAACCTCAGTTGGGCTACTGCAGTTGGTACAGATAATCAAACCCTTTCGTTTACCTTTCCAAACTTAACCATTTCAAACGGCAACTCGGTTGACCTGTCACCTTTGGTTACTAAGCCTACAGCTCCTCCAGGGTCGGTACAGTTTAATGTTAATAATACTAGTTTTGGCGGCAATGCGAAATTTATTTGGGATAATACGAACAATCGGCTTGGGGTTGGAACTTCATCGCCAAAAAACTTATTTCACCTTAATGGTACATCTGGCGTATATGAACAATTTACAAATACTGCCACTTCCGC
>JACQWN010000608.1 GCA_016209245.1 Bacteroidia bacterium | reverse complement strand
CAGCGGTTCAATCCATATCCGAATCAGAACTTGAAGCAGAAGTTATTTCTGAAATTGATTACCACGATTTGAGAAAAGCAATTATTTATTCTGAAATAATAAACCGGAAATATTAAAGAACATTCGGCATTTGAAAAATGCCGAATGTTCAAACAATAATATCTGCTATTTGAAAACCCTCCCCGTCCATTCGGAAATTTATGTTTTGCAATAGTATAATATCATATTATTTTTATAAATTAAGAATAGTGCCACAGATTCATAGATTAAACATATTATAAATCACTTATGAAAAATTTATTAAATATTTTGTTTAAAAAAGTTGGCAGATATTTTTGTTACATTTATATTTACGCACCTTTAATTTTTGTTAAAAATCTGTAAATATTTAAAAATAAAGTATATGGTACGTAATATAATATTATCGGTATTTACCTTTCTAGCGTGTAATTACATGTATGCACAATCGGGAACTCTTAAAGGAACTGTTAAAGATCAGGCCAAAGCGGAGCCAATACCATTTGCGAATGTATCTCTTTTTAAAGGGAGTTCATTAATTACAGGAGGCGCAACGGATTTTGACGGGAATTATACGATAAAGCCCATTCCCCCTGGTACTTATACCGTTAAGTGTTCGTATGTCGGATTCACACCAAGACAAACCGACGGAGTAATAATTAATACTGATAAAATTACTTTTCTTAATTTTGATATGAGTTCGGGTGTTCAGATTACACAGGTTAATGTTTACACAACACCTTTAATAGATCCTGACCAGGTTACGACCGGAGGCCAGGTAAGCCAGGAAGAAATAAAAAAGATGCCAGGTCGTTCTGCCGAAGCGGTTGCAGTTACTGTTGCAGGTGTTTTTTCACAGGATGGGAACATAAGCAGTATTCGTGGCGCTAGGGAAGAAGGCACAGTTTATTATATTGACGGCGTAAAGGTTCGCGGGTCAAATGCTTTGCCAAAATCCGCAATTGCCGATGTCAATGTTATGACAGGCGGCATTCCCGCAAAATATGGCGATGCTACCGGTGGTATTATCAGCATTTCAACTACAGGCCCTTCAAAAGAATTATATGGCGGAGTTGATTTAGTTACATCACAATTTCTTGACCCTTACGGATATAATCTAGTAGAACTTTCTGCGTCAGGCCCATTATTGAATATTACAAAAACAGACAAAAATGACACTACAAAAACCAGAAAAGAGCCTATCGCAGGTTTTTTCATTTCAGGTAATTTCAGCTACATGAAAGATGGAGACCCAAGGGCGATTGGAATTTGGACAATAAAAGACGATTCTTTAAGTCCGTTAATGGAAGAACCTACACGTATCAATCCACAAGGTTTTGGTGTATTATACAATGCAAACTGGTTAAAGGAAAACAGTTTTGAACAAAAGAAGAACTACAATAATAATCGCCAGCTTTCAAGCACTTTTTCAGGTAAATTTGATGTTAAGCTGACCGATTTTATCAATGTAACTGTCGGAGGTTCATTCGATTATTCACGATATAAAGATATGTGGTGCACTTTAGATAACAGAAATTACTTAAATTCTTTGCTAAACTATGATAATAACGGACTGGTTACGGACAGAACATGGCGAACTTATGCCAGGTTAACTCAACGGTTTGCCGATAAAACACCTTCAAAGGAAGAAGCTACGGCATTAAATATAAAAAATGCTTTCTACCGCATCCAGTTCGATTATTCAAAACGATATTATGACCTTCAGGATGCTTTTCATAAAGATAATTTATTTAATTATGGCCATGTTGGAAAGTTTACTACTTCCAAAATCAATTCTTACGAATTTACCGATACTCTTGCTGAGTTTCCCGATGGTGTTTACATGCATACGAGCGCCGATTATGATACTGCAATCGCCTTTGAACCAAGCGCATATAACCCTGATTTAGCACGTTATACAGAGTCATATTATGAAAAATACCCCCCTCATAGTGAATATTACATGAATGCCACAACTATTGAGCAATTTGGCGCCTTATTGAATGGACAATATCCATTTCCAATTTACGGAATATGGACCAGTCCCGGGACACCTTACAATGATTATACAAAAGCAGATCAAAGACAATTCCGTATGTCGGTTGCCGGCTCGGCCGATGTGAAAGACCATGAAATATCTGTCGGATTTGAATTTGAGCAACGAAAAGATGCATTATACTCTGTCACACCAATGGATTTATGGATACTTGCCCGGCAATTAACCAATGTTCATATTTTGGAACTCGACAGGGAACATCCTTTGTATTCTTATTCAACACTGCCTTCGGGTGAAACGATTTTTACCGATACAGTTTATTATAACCGTTTATACAGCCAATCAACACAACGGGAATTTGATATAAAATTGCGGGAACATCTTGGTCTGCCTATTAACGGAACCGATTGGATAGATGTTGATGCATTAGACCCATCGGAACTTTCAATAGATTACTTCAGTGCTGAAGATTTACTCAACAGCGGTAATCCGCTTATTGGATATTACGGTTACGACCATCATGGAAAAAAACTGAGACACAAACCAAGTTTCGCCGAATTTTTTACCGAGACTGACGAATATGGTATGCCTAAGAGAGAAATCGCCCCGTTTGAACCTACTTATGCCGCGGCATATCTACAGGATAAGTTCGGGTTCAGAGACCTTGTATTTAATATAGGACTTAGAATTGACAGGTATGATGCTAACCAGATGGTGCCCAAAGATCCGTATGTACTGCGCGAAGTTTATAAAGCAGGTGACCAGCCGGCGAAAGATTTAACAGAAGGAAGTCATCCACAGGGTATCGGCGATGATTATGTTGTTTATGTCAATGACATTAAGAACCCTTCTGAAATTATGGGTTACCGTGACGGAGATAACTGGTATAATGCTAACGGAACACCTATTGATGATTATAATGATATCTCCACTTCAAAAGGAATCGCTCCTTATCTTGTTAATCCAAATCAGGATTACCTGAATGAAAAGGCATTTGAAGATTACAAACCGCAAATAACCCCTATGCCGAGAATTTCATTTTCGTTCCCTATTTCCGATGTGGCATTGTTTTTCACTCATTACGATGTTCTTTCTATCAGGCCTACCGAAGGTTATAACCGGATGAATCCTGTCAGATATTATTATATTGAAGTTAATCCCGACCAATTAGCAAATCCAAACCTGAAACCGCAAAAAACAATAGATTATGAAGTAGGTTTCCAGCAAAAACTTAATGATAATTCTACAATAAAGCTATCGGCTTTTTACCGTGAAATGAGGGATATGATACAAATTATTAGTATTCAGGGCGGGTATCCGACAAATTATACTACTTATGGTAACCTTGATTTTGGAACTGTTAAAGGTTTTTCCGGTTCGTTTCAAATGCGCCGGGCAGGAAATGCAACGATTAGAGCGAATTATATACTATTCAAATCGCTGTTGATTTCCGTTTCGGTGGAAAAATTTCAGGACGCCCATATAACGGACCTGTATGGTTTGGTTATGATGTACTGGCTAATTCCGGCGCTAATGTTATTATACAGGCGGGAAGCGGTAAACCTTACAGCAGAAAGGAAATCGCTTCCGATTATCTTGTCGGGTCTATTAATGGCTCAAGAATGCCATGGACAAAAACAATCAATATGAGAATTGACCGCGATTTTGAATTAAAGCTAAAAGCTGAGGAAGGTAAAAAAACAAAAGAATTGTTTTTTAATGTTTACATAGATATTCTTAACTTGCTTAATACAGCAAATATTGTAGGAGTTTATTCATATACAGGGAATCCGGATGATGACGGATACCTGGCTTCTCCGGTAAAGCAACCTGAAATCAAACAGCAATATGATGAACAAGCATACAGAAACTATTACAGTATGTATATAAATGCGCCATGGAACTATTCAAGACCAAGGACTATTCAGCTTGGTGTTTCATTTAGTTTTTAATATATAAAGGTAACTAATAAAGATTTAAATGTATAAACAAACATAATACTCAATACGATGAAAAATAAAGTTAGATTTTTGATATTCCTGCTTTGGGGATCAGGGCTTGTAAATATAATTCAAGCAAAAAACTATATACCGGAAAATGATAGTACTTCCGGTACCGGGAGTAATAAGTCTATCCGAAGCATGACGGCAGGATGTATTCCTGCAAGCGGTTCGTTCGAAATTGATTTGAACAATGTACGCGCTTTAATTCATACCGGCGGAGATATGTGGTGGGATCTAATGGATGATCCAAAATATGAAATTCCTAAAAATTCGGGGAAAACAGCATTATTTTGCGGGTCAATCTGGATAGGCGGGACAGATGTTAACGGGCAATTACGGTTATGTGCATTGGAATTCAGAAGCAGAGGGGTTGATTACTGGCCAGGTCCATTAGTTGTATCAGGGCCTAACCGGGCTAATGTAACTGCAGATGTTTGCGTTGAATACGACAGGCATTTTGTTATAGAACGTGACGAGGTAGTAAAATTTCGTACATGGTACAATGCCGATGCCGAGACAAGAGCAAAAGATTTCAGCGGTTATTCGGTACCGGAGATAATCCAGGAATGGCCTGCTCATGGCGATGTTTCACAGGGATATGATTACCACCTTGCTCCTTTTTTCGATAACGACGGAGATGATTTTTATAATTATAACAATGGCGATTATCCGTTCTATGATCTTGATGGTATAGTTGACTGCGGAACAACAAGAGAACTGAGAAGAGTACGGCTTTACGGAGATAAAACTTTATGGTGGGTTTATAATGATAAGGGAAACATACATACAGAAACAGGAGGCGCTGCAATCGGCATGGAAATACGCGCTCAATATTTTGCTTTTTCAACTAACGATGAACTGAATAATATGACTTTCGGTAATTATGAAATTATCAACCGTTCTACTTATACATTGGAAAATTGTTATTTTGGAATATGGACCGACGCAGATATGGGGCTCTATTCAGATGATTATGTAGGAACTGATGTTTCAAAAGGATTAGGTTATTTGTATAATGGCGATGAAATGGATGGTGATGGAAATGGTAATACTTATGGGAAACAACCGCCTGCAGTCGGAATAGATTTCTTTGAAGGACCTTATCAGGATGAAGATGGAAAAGATAATCTGTCAAGTTGGATCACTGAAGATAAAAGTGTTCTTGATTGTGAATATGGCTATGCACGCCGTAATGAATTAGGTCAACCTGATATTAACGGGGAATATCAACAAGTTGATGTTATTGACCTGACGGAAGGAAATATTAACGGGCTGAATTTTGGCGATGGAAGAGTTGATAATGAACGGTGGGGCATGAGAAGGTTTATTTATTTTAACAACTCTACCGGACCTATGGGGGATCCAACGACCGCTGTCCAATTTTACTATTACTTACGCGGTTATTGGAAAGATGGTACACGTATGCAATATGGAGGTACAGGACATCTGTCAGGAGGACCTGAAGCTGATTTTATGTTTCCCGT
>JACQWN010000218.1 GCA_016209245.1 Bacteroidia bacterium | reverse complement strand
CAAAAAGGATATACTGAATATTTATCTAAAAATTATCTGTCAGCCATCATCAATTACCAGAAAGCGATGCCATTGTGTGATGCCGAAGAATCAGGACTTCTGTTTTATTATATCGGAATTGCATATCATAAATTAGGGATGTTAGATTCGGCTATTGTCTATTCTACTAAATCGCTGGAAAAAACCATGGCAGCGGACACCTACGTGGGACTTGGCAGCGTTTACTATGAAAAAAATGACTTTGATAGTTCCATTCTTTATTATGAAAAAGCTATTGAGACGGTTCCTTCTTTTTATGAAGCATACACCGAGCTGGGAATGGTTTACTACACTCAAGGAGACTATGTAAAATCTCTTCTAAATTTGAAAAAAGCAATTGGACTAAATACAAAAAATTTCAAAGCATATTATCTGCTTGGACACATTGCCTACGCAGCAGCACAATTTGACAATGCCATTTATTTTTACCAGGAGGCCATTAATATATATACCAATTATGCAGAAGCATATTTAGCAATAGCAAACACATATCTAATAAAAGGAGAGACAGAAAAGGCAATTGAATACCAACAGAAAGCATATCAATTAAAACCAGAACTAAGAAACAAAAAAAACTGACAGACGAGCAACATACGCCCAACACGGGTCTTGTGTCAGTGCAGGGAAATTGGTAGATTGAGAGTAATTGCATATATAAAGTGAAATATTGCTATTAAAAAATTCAGGACAGATGGAATTTTTTGAAGAAAAAGATTTATCTTTACAGGCGGTAATTAATTTTATAGAGAGTTCTAAAATTTGGTAATGTCCTATATTTATTGATATAGTGGGCTTTAGCCCCACACTAAAAATTTGTATAAATAATTCTATGACACCATCGGAATTTTTGGAACCAAATAAATGATTAACTAAATTCTAATTATTATGAAAAAAAGTATGATTTTTACTGCTATTGTAGCATTAATTTGCCTGTTTGGCTTTAATTTAGCTGCTCAGAAAGTTTTTTCTGTTCAGTATGAATCACAGGCCGATATTAAAGTATATGTCTGTCAGTATGAATCCCAAGCCGATTTAAAAGTCTATAAAGAACAATATGAATCACAGGCACAGGGAAACGAAGGAAAATGGTTTTTTACCGAATATGAATCGCGGATAAGCATCAATTATAAACGAACCGGTGCCGTGGATTTTCAACAAACCGAATTGCTGCTGGCAATATGCCAGAATAAATCCAAGCATTAAACCGATAATTGCCCCTGCAATTGAAATAAGCCAACCTTCAAAAAGAAAAATTTTCCTTATCATTGGCATCGTGGTACCAAGACTTCTTAACACAGCAACATCTTTTTTCTTGTCAATTATCAGCATTGTTAATGAACCTACTATATTAAATGAAGCAATCATCAGGATAAATAAAAGAATCAGATATATGACCCATTTTTCAGATTTTATGGTTTTATTGAGAAATTCATGCTGTTGCTCACGGTCCAGTACAAAAAAATTTGTGCCTGTCATCTGTTCGATTTGACTCTGTACATACTCATTCCTCGCATCGTTTTTCAGCTTTATCTCCAAAGCGGTCACCTCATCAGGATAACCAAATAGCTCCCTCGCAAAATCAATCGGAACAATAATATATTTTATATCCAGTTCAGGATGTATTTTAAAAATACCGGCAGGAAATATCAGCTTTGAATTTATCGCATTTTCAGGATTTGAAAGAATTTTTGCATTACGGTTTACAACGGGTTGATTTTTGAAATTCAGCATATATTCTCCTTCAATTATCATAGAATCAATACCGGTAACTGTCATAAATACACTATCAACGCCTTTGACAGTAACTATATATTGCCTGTCGTTATATTTGAGCAAAGCATTTTCTTCAATTACTTCCGTATAATATTCTACTTCCGGTAAAGACTTTATTTTGTGGAAAATTTCCGCATCGGTTCGAAAGCTCTTTCCTGATGCAACCGTAATTTTAATATCAGGATCAAATGTGTTAAAAAGAGATTTAATCAGGCCGTCAAAACCATTATGCACCGATAAAATAACTATCAGGGCCATAGTGCCTATTGCAACACCTGTTATCGAAATTGCTGATATGATATTGATAATGTTTCTTGATTTTTTTGAAATCAGATACCTTTTAGCTATGTATAATGAAAAATTCATCAGCCCTTATTTCTTCAACAATTGTTCAATACGTTCTATATAATCCAGTGAATCGTCTCTGTAAAATATCAATTCAGGAATTTTGCGTAATTGCTTTCCTGTTCGTTGACCCAGCATTCCCCTGATTTGATTGGTGTATGACCTGATATTCTCAAGCAATTCCTCCGGATTTTTAGTGGAATATAAACTTAAGTAAACTTTTGCAACAGCCAAATCAGGGCTGGCTCTAACAATGGTGACCGTAATCATTGCTCCGCCGGATAATTCATTTTTCCGGAACAGAAAAATTTCCGACAACTCTTTCTGAATTAATCTTGCAACCTTGCTTTGTCTTATTGAAGCCATATAATAAACTTTCTAATTTTTTAGTAAAAGTACAAAAAGATAAATGATTTCAAAACTCTTATACTGAAAGAAAATGAATTTGCAAAAAAAATATCAACTAATATCGCGAAGCAAATATCCATAAATATCTGATATTAATAGATATTAATAGATATTTGTTGATATTTGTTGATATTTAGTTTAAAATTATTTTTGCAAACCTGATTTCTTTGGGTATAAGATATTAATTTATAAAAAATTTAGTCAATATGAAATTCGAGCAACTTTTAGTTTTTCTGTTTTTCAATATATATCCATATATTGTTCCAGCTCAAGATACAATTTCTACTCATTACTTTCAGAAAGACAGCTTTATTATCAAAATTTCATTTCTCGACAGCATTTATGGAAATTATAAAATTATTCCTGAAGATTTGAATCTTGAAATTATATCTGCTTTATCGTTTTATCCCGAATTAAAAGATACGCATATTAAATTCAAGCATAAACGGTTTCAAGTCAGGGCGACAATGAAAGCCGGTCCAAGAAGCTATTTTATTTTTCAGAAAAGGCAAAACAGGTCATACATTATACATATTAATAATAATAAAGGATTGCGAAAAGGATTAGACATAAATCAATTATCCTTTAATGCCTTGACAGGGTTATTGGGGCATGAGCTTGGCCATATTTATGATTATTCCGACCAAAGTGCTGTCTCAGTAATCTGGTTTGGAATAAAATATACAATTTCAAAAAAATACATAAAAAAAACCGAATATGCTACTGATATGATTGCTATTGAGCATGGATTGGGCTATGCAATTTATGAATTTAAGGATTATTTGTTATCGGGATCAAAAGCTACTGAAAAATACAGGAAAAAAATTAAGAAATATTATATGCAACCTGATGAAATACTAATGAATATCAAACATCAATAGCTTGTTAGAAAAATGTTTTTTTTGACTGACAATAAAATTTT
>JACQWN010000217.1:2809-5886 GCA_016209245.1 Bacteroidia bacterium | reverse complement strand
TTTCGCGTATTTCAATAACCCCTGATTCCATCAGGGGTTATTCATGTTGAATCCCTTCGGGATTTGAGTGCACGTATTTTTTAACTATACTGACAAAATACTTGCATTTCGAAGTTGAGAAATATCACATAAAGCATTGATAGTTCGATAGACTCACTACAAGTTTATAGTCATAATATACTTTTTCAGCAAACCCTAATTATTTCTTCACCAGCTTTCTTACCACTACGCCATCTTTTACAGCCACTTTCAGCATGTAAACACCTATAGTCAATTCGCTGATGTCAATGTTTGAAATAGCAGATTTTATATTTTGTTCGAGTAGTAAACGCCCATCCATAGTGAACAATTTTAATGTACTATATTGAGACACTATCTAATTGGGTGCAATTTTCACTATCACTATGTCATCTGCAGGATTTGGAAACACAGAAATACCGGAATTGATAAACAGGGATTCTACGCTCACACCGGTAACAGTTATTACATTTGAGGTATCGGAAGTACATCCGTTCAAAGTAACAATTACAAAATAATCACCGGAAACCGTAGGTATAAACAATGCATTGGTTTGACCTGTGAGTGCAGTGTCGTTTAAATACCATTGATTACCAGTGGTTGAATTTGACATCAAAGCACTGCCTACCACCGATATTACGGGAGTGGGTGGTAACGGTTTTAGAGTAATTGCAACGGTATCGGTATCCGTACGTTGTAAACCGTAACGGTATAGGTAGTGTCGGTTGTAGGGGACACTGTCGTTGATGCTGATGCAGCTCCATTGCTCCAGATATAAGCTAATCCACCGCTTGCGTTTAGCATTGCCGTACCGCCTTCGCATATTTCCTGGTCTGGTCCGGCATCGGCTACGGGCGCACTAACTATCACCGTTGTTGTTGCTATTGACGTACAACCTGAGGCATTCGTTACTGTTACAGTGTATGTTCCTCCTCCTGCTGTCGTCACACTTATAACTGACGGGTTTTGAGATGTTGAAGCAAAGCTGTTCGGACCGCTCCAGTTGTATGTTGTACCACCACCGGATGTTAAATTAAGTGTATTACCTTCACATACCGGGCTGTTGCTGCCTGCTGTTGCTGCCGGTAAGGTGTTTACTGTTACCGTTGTTGGAGATGAGCTTGCTGAACATCCATTACCATCAGTAACAGTTACGGAATAATTTCCCGAAGTTGAAGTAGTGATGCTTTGCGTTGTCGCACTATTGCTCCACAAATAAGAAGTTGCTGCGCTTGCTGTAAGCATTACGGAATTTCCCTGACAGAAAGTTGTTACTCCGCCTGGTGTGATTGACGCTGTTGGCAAAGAATTAACTGTTACTGTTGTTGCAGATGAAGCAGCAGAACATCCGTTTCCGTCAGTAACCGTTACAGAATAATTTCCGGAACTTGAAATGGTAATGTTCTGCGTTGTCGCACTGTTGCTCCATAGATAAAAAGTAGCTGAACTTGCTGTTAGTGTAACGGAATTTCCCTGACAGAAAGTTGTCGCTCCACTTGGAGTATTGGTTGCTGTGGGCAATGGATTTACTGTCACAGAAATTGGTGATGAGGCAGCGCTTGTACATCCGTTTGCATCCGTAATCTGAACCGTATAATTTCCTCCTGTGGTTGCAGAAATACTTTTGTATTGTAGCGCCGGTTGACCAAATGTACCCATTGCCAACAGATGCGGTAAGAGTGACACTCCCTCCCTGACAGAAAGTGGTGGTACCTCCAGGTGTGATTGATGGTGTTGCCGGTAAAGAATTTACCGTTACTGTTACAGGCGATGAGCTTGCACTTGTACATCCATTTGCGTCTGTTATTTGAACGGTATAGCTTCCGGCGGCAGTTGCATTGATGCTTTGTGTGGTTGCTCCTGTTGACCATAGATAACCTGAATTAACAGGGACGCTTAATGCGACACTGCTACCCTGGCAAATTGCAACCGAGCCGTTGGGTGTAATAGTCGGTGCAGAAGGTAAATTATTGACTGTAACTGACGCTAAAGAAGAACTTGCACTTGTACATCCGTTTCCATCTGTCACCTGAACAGAAAAACTTCCGGCAGTGTTAACAGAAATACTTTGGGTTGTTTCAGAGGTTGACCAGAGGTAAGCAGAACTTGCCGGGGCTGTTAAAGTGACGCTGTTTCCCAGACAAATCGAAGTCGAACCAGACGGTGTAATTGTCGGAGTTGCCGGAAGATTATTCAGTATAACAGTCATAGGTGATGAAGCTGCGCTTATACAACCGTTTGCATCTGTTACCTGAACAGTATAATTGCCTCCTGTGGTTGCAGAAATACTTTGTGTTGTAGCGCCGGTTGACCAAATGTAACTATTGCCAGCAGATGTGGTAAGAGTTACACTTCCTCCCTGACAGAATGTTGTACTGCCGCCTGGTGTAATGCTTGGTGTGGATGGCAAATTGTTAATTGAAACTGCGATTTCCTGAGAAAAGCCAAAACAACTCCCCGTATTTACATAACATTTATATACACCTGCTGTTGTTGCAGTATAGTCTTGTGTCGTTATTCCTGTTGTAGTGCCATCTTTATACCATTCATTCCATGTTGTGTGGTCTGATGATAAAACAACATTATCGCCTTGACAAAAAGTTGTATTTCCACCGGCTGTAATAACAGGTATCAGGAGTGTAGCATTGACCATAGTGTGCTCCGAATTCCGTAAACAACCGGAAGAATTATAAATTTCGGCAAAATAATCCCCACTTGTTGTGACATGTAAAGAACTTGCATTTCCTCCTGAAACAGGACTTCCATCTTGATACCACTGATATGTGTATCCGGTTCCTGTTGCCGCTTGCAAATCAACACTGCTGATGCAAAATTCTGTTGGACCAGAAGCTGTGACAATACTGTCGGCTAATTGATCCACCTCGACATATATTCCATTTGAAAAAATGGAACCGTAATTGAGGTTATCGGTTACCTCAACTGTATAAATTCCGGATACAACAGGTGCATAAGAACATGAATCGGCGCCTGAGATAACAGAATTATTTAAATACCACTGATAAGAATAATTTTGATTTGTATCAGCATTTAAATAAACT
>JACQWN010000217.1:1576-2720 GCA_016209245.1 Bacteroidia bacterium | reverse complement strand
AATTATCAACACTAATAAGAAAAGGTTGATAAATATTTAAGACTTCGGTAAATTCTCCTCCTAAATACACCTTGTCATCAATCACACAAATGCTTTTTACTGTATTGTTTGGCTCAGGATGCCAGTATGAAGAAAATTGCTGGCTACTTACTACAATAGCATTTGCGTTGTTATAAACTTGAAATAAATAATTCTGAAGATTGTTATAAGTAGAGAATTTTCCTCCCATGTAAACTACATTATTTGTTGCGGCAATCGAATTAACGGCAATATTATTGAAATAATATAAATTGGTTGAATCTACAATGCCGGTATTAGCGTTACAAATTGCAAAGTTATTTCTGACAAATCCTCCAATATTTGTAAAACAGCCGCCTATATAAATCTTATTGTTTTTGCTTGTTATCGCATTTACGAAATTATTGGCATCAGGATTAAAATTGAGTAGGGATGTGGAAGTAATACCGTAGGCTGCAATATGGTTTCTCGTTTGTCCCCCGATAGTTGTAAAATCGCCACCAATGTATAATGAATCCCCCATTATTGACAATGACCTTACAGTATTATTAGGACTTGGATTCCATGTGGACGATGTACCATCGCTCAATTTTATTGCAGCCAGTTTGGGTCTTGCATTATTGCCAATATTGGCAAATTCGCCTCCTGCATATAAATATGTGCCTTTGGCAACCAGTGCATGAACAATACCATCGGAGTTGGGATTCCAGCCTGTGGCAACTGCATTAGAGGCGTTTAATTGTGTAATCCGATTTTTGGTAATTGAACCATTAACTTGGGTAAATTCGCCTCCAATATACACATAGGTATTATCGGCATAAATAGCCCGTACCACATTATTTACATTCGGATTCCATGTGGTGAGTTGCCCCGTGACAATATCAATACATGCTGCATTATTTCTGGCTTGCCCGCCCAGACTGTAAAAACTACCACCTGCATAAATGGATGTTCCATCTATTGCCATGGCTTTTACATAAGGGGTAGTTCCTTTAATACTGTGAACATCGGGATTCCATGCAGTTGCTAAACCCGTGTTTGATGAAATTTTTGCAATACAATTACGCATATCGCTTCCTATTTGAGTAAATTTACCACCTGCCAGAATATCGGTACCATCCATATT
>JACQWN010000217.1:0-1497 GCA_016209245.1 Bacteroidia bacterium | reverse complement strand
ATTGATGATGCGGTAGGGAGTATATCATAAACTATATTGTTTGGATTTGGATTCCAAGATGTCAGTGTTTCGGTAGTAAGCAATATACAGGCAAGTTTATTTCTTCCTGTTGCGACAATTGTAGTAAAATTTCCTGCAATATATAATTTTGTGCCTGAAAGAGATATTCTATTTACTGATTGGTCCGGATTAGGATTCCATGTGGTAGATTGCCCATACACAGTATCAATTGCCGCGAGGAAATTTCTGGTTTGCCCGCCTGCATTGGTAAAGTTGCCACCTGCAATAATATCATTATCATAGATCACAACCGACGAAACTTCGCCATTAACTTGGGGATCCCACGATGTCGCCATGCCTGTATGTATATCTATCTGTGCAAGATAGCCGCGGCTGACTTCACCCACCATAGTAAAGTTTCCTGCCGCATAGATTTTATTACCTGCAAGTACAAGTGATTTCACTTCTCCGTTTGGTTCTGGTTTAAAATCAGCATCCACAGTTTTGTCAGCGTTTATGTGAACCAAGTTTTTATAATTGTATACGCCGGTTTTGGTGAAACTACCTCCTACGTACCAGCCTCCAGAACCATCTGCAATAACGCAATTTACAGTGCCATTAATACGGGGCATACTACTATCGAACAATCCCGTAGCATTATCAATTAATGCAATATTGCTGCTGACCTTACCAACGTAATTAAAATCGCCTCCAAAATATAGCTTTCCTGTATTCTGATATATTGAATAAACGGTTCCATTTGGCGTATCGAACGATTCGTTAAAATCTGAAATAAAAACGCCAACAGCATATGCGCTTTCAACACTGTCAAGTGTCGCTGTTACAGCATAAGTTCCACTTCCACATGCATATATTGACTGAGTGGTTTCACTTGTTGACCATAAATATGAATCAGCATTACTTGAAGTCAAAAACGCACAATTGTTAATGGATTACCGCCGGTTGTCATAAAAGAATAAATACCATAATACCCATATTCAAAAAAAGAATTTTGTATGGTAATATCGGGCTGTCCAAAAAGTGTCAGACCTCTGTGTGAGTTATATTGACCATTGACAGATGTTATTTTTGCATTATTTATATTAATAACTGTATTTAACCCATTGCATTGTAAACGGCTTGAATTACCCATTACGGTTTTACAATTGGTTAAACTAAAAGAATTAACTTGTTCAGGAATATACATCGTTTCCTGCGTTATTTCAAGCACTTTGTCGTCCTTGCCTGTGCCGTTGAATAATACAGAGGAATTACCGCCTGCAATGATATTAACCGATGGATATGCAGGATTGCTGAACTTCATGTAACCATTGCCTGTGTATGTGAAGGTGGTGCCGGGAGCGAGCAGGAGGTTACCGGCTATTTCAAGCAGAGAGCTGTCATCGGCAAGAGTAATGGCGCCGGCTATCGCATAGAGAGTATCAATCGGAATGCATACATTACAGGCAAAATCAAGAGTTTGAAAAGGATAATGTT
>JACQWN010000216.1 GCA_016209245.1 Bacteroidia bacterium | reverse complement strand
TGATGTCGCTTTTTCGGACGGCTGAATTACAACATATAAACCCTGTAGAACATATTCTACAAATAGCCATAGCATTTATGCTCAAAGCAAAGGGTATAAGAAATAATAATTTCAATACAAAAATATCTTATAACAAAGCCGCTTGAATTTTTCAAAGTGCTAAAGTGTTACGATTTTTTAAATATTTAGATTACCTTTGATATAAATTAATATAGAAGAAATGGACAAAAAAGATAATACTTCGATATTTTATAGGAACATTCAAAAAGGGATTGACAGTAAAATACTCTTATTAAATGATGATGAAAGTCGAATTATATATTACTGTTCCAGAGAATATTCGACAAGTTTTAAAAACCCTGAAGAAAAAGTTAGAGCATCATATTTTGTAGAATTAGTCTTAGATTATGGTTATCCAAGTCAACGAATTGATATAGAAGTTCCAGTTGAACGCAGAATACCTGATGACAGAGCAATAGTTAAAGAGCAAAATATGCAATAGTTGTTGCAGGAACAACTAAAACAGCTTTTAATGTTACAGGCTTTAAATCAAGTGAAAGAGAAAAAAATGTTATTGCTGATATTCCTATTAAATATGGCGAAGCACCTAAATATAGATTTATTAAAGGTGATGAATTAAAAGATTTGCAAATAGTCTCAAGAGAAGAATTAATTCGTGCATTACAAAAATGCCATGACACTGTTTGGCAAGCAGGAAAGTTGGCACCGACTGTCGCATTTGATGAAGTTTCAAAATTATTGTTTTGTAAGCTGAAAGATGAAAAAGAAACAAAAAAGAACTCTTTTTATAAATTTCAAGTAGGTACAAATGAAACACCAAAAGACGTTTTCGGTCGCATTGATACAATTTATCAAAATTCAAAAAAGGGAAATGGAGACGTATTTAATGAAAATATAAAACTTGACGAAAAAATCGTTTATTCAGTTGTTGAACACTTACAAGAATTAGCGATAAACAAAATTGATTTAGATACTAAAGGAATAGCCTTTGAAAGATTTATGGAAGATTTTTTCAAAGGGAAAATGGGACAATTTTTTACTCCAAGAGCAATAATAAAATTTTGTATAGACGTTATTGCACCAAAATTTTCAGATAAAATTCTTGACCCGGCTTGTGGTAGTGGAGGTTTTCTCTTAAACTCATTAGACTTAATTCGCAAATTTTCAGAAGATAATTATGAACAAATAGAAGGGGACCGATTATGGCATAATTTTGCAATGAATAATCTTTATGGTATAGAAATTAACGAGCAAATTGCAAGAGTATGCAAAATGAATATGATTATTCATGATGATGGACACACAAATATTATTAGTACAGATAGTTTACAAAAATTCTCAAAAATTCAAGATATTCATAAAAAATTTTGTGCTAATAGTTTTGACATTATTTTTACAAATCCCCCTTTTGGAGCAGATATTATACAAAAAGAAAAAGATGATGGTTTTATTGAGCAATTTGAATTAGGAAGTAAAAAGAAAAAACGTACAAGGCAAATATCAGAAATTTTATTTATAGAAAGGTGTATTGAATTTTTAAAAGAAGGAACAGGATTAATGGCAATTGTACTTCCTGATAAAATTACTGTTAATACATCTTTACAATATGTAAGAGATTTCTTATTAGAAAAGGCTCAAATTATTGCAATTATCTCACTTCCTGACTTTGCATTTAGTCATTTTGATGCGAATGTTAAATCATCTGTGATTTTTCTACGAAAAAAATATCCTAATGAAAGTTTAGATAATTACAACATATTAATGGCAAAGCCGAGTTCAATCGGATACAAAGCAACAGGAAAGGATGATATAAACAATGATTTAATTGCGATAACTGATTACTTACGTAAATTCATAGAAAATAATTACAATATTAAAATTGACAAAAAAGTAAATAACAAAATATTTACCTTAACATTAAAAGATGTAATAAATAACCGTCTTGATCCAAACGCATATCATCACGAGATACTTGAATTTAAAAACCAAATTGTTAAAAGTCATTTACCAAAACTTAAACTCTCTGATTGCCTTAGTAAATCAGTCGCTGGTGAGTGGGGAGAAGATCCTGAAAAATTTTTTCCTGATGAAAATTACCAATTATGCTATGTGTTACGAAATACAAATTTCGATAATAATTTTAACTTAAATTTTTCAGACGTTGCATTACGTTACATAAAAAAAGATAAAATTGAAAAAATAAAATTACAAATAAACGAAATATTAGTAGAGAAGTCCGGAGGTAGCCCAACTCAACCGGTTGGTAGAGTTGCAATAATTAAAAATTTGCCGACTGATAAGCCAACAGTGTTCAGTAATTTTTTACAAAAAATAGTTGTTGATAATACAAAATTCGACCCTGATTATTTATTTGTTTACTTACAAACTTTATATAAAAGGGGTTATATGGTTTACATCCAAAATCAAACAACCGGTATAAAAAATTTAATTATGAATGAATTTATGGACATTCTTGTTTTGAAACCAGAGATTGTAACGCAAAAGAAAATATCAAATGATTATATAAAAAATATGAATACAGCCAAAAGAATGATAGAAGATGCATATATTCTACTTGAAAACTCAATAAAACAAACAGCAATTAATATTTTTAAATGATGAATTTTATAGGTCTTTTTCATTTTTTCTCCCATGTTTAATATTAAAGATAGAAGATAACTAAAACGCACCATAACACGGGGTTAGCTCAATTTTGCTTGTATTGATAAGGCTAAGAATTCGCCTATGCGCCATGATATTAAAGTAACAAAACTGAGCCAACCACCGACCGCTATGTAACTTTTCCAAAAAAGGTTACCTTTGGCAGACAAAACTATTAATAGAAGAATGTAATGAATTATACCGATGAGGAATATATTAGAGAAATAAAGCAAAATAATGAAAGTGCTGTAAAATCGTTATATAAAATATATTTTCCTATGGTACGGAACTTTATTTTAAAAAATAATGGAAGCGAACAAGAAGCCAAAGACATATACCAGGAATCTTTTATTATATTTTATAATAATATTATTGAAAACCGTTTTTCACCCGGAGCAAGCATTAAGACCTATCTTTACTCTATATGCCGGCGACAATGGCTGTCACAGCTTAAAGAAAAGAAATTACAAGTTTCAGGAATAGAAGATTTTGAATCGTTTATGATAATTGATGATAATGAAGAAGCTGAATTAAAGATAAAGGAAAACTGTCTGCAAAGAATGGAAGCAAGCCTGGAAAAGCTTGGTGAACCATGCAGAAGCATATTGACCGATTACTATTTTAAAAAACTTACGATGCAGGAAATTGCCGGCAATTATGGTTACACAGATGCTCTTAATGCAAAGACACAAAAATATAAATGCCTGCAAAGGTTAAAAAGAATATTTTTTGAAAAAAAAATTATAACTGTTTAAGAGAAACTTCAACTTTTCCAAAGTTCGAAACTTTGGAAAAGTTGATAAAATATTAAATATGGATATATCTGTTTACGAAGACATTGACAGCTTTTTGCTTGGCGAAATGAATGAGAAGCAAAGAATGGATTTTGAAAAAATGATGAGAGAAAATCCGGAATTGTCAAAAGAAGTACAAATACAAAAAGAGTTGATTGAGTTAATTAATGAACATGAAAGAACAAATATTCTGAAAGAAAAACTTGCCCAATATCACAATGAATTTTTCGATAAAGAAAATTTAAACAATCGGTATAAGAGAAGCGTTCGGGAGAAAAAAAATAATGTAATTTATATGGTTACTTTGGTAACTATAGCAGCCTCTATATCGCTGCTTGTAACATTAGGGACACTGTTTTTTTCAGGATGGTTTGGAGATAAACAAGATGCTCTTTATCAGCAGCTTAGAAATAATCTTGAGGATATTTCCACAGAACAGCGTAACCTAAAAGAAATTATTGCAAAAAGCGTAAAACAACCAATGCCACATTATAATGGGACGGGCTTTGTAATTTCGCAGGATGGGTATATTGTAACCAACTATCATGTAATCAAGGATGTGGACTCAATTTTTGCATCGAATAAAACAGATTCCTTTATATGTTACAGGGTAAAGCCGGTTTATACTGATATTTCAACGGATCTCGCCTTCCTGAAAGTTGATGACACCAATTTTGTTTCATTTGATAAAATTCCATATACAATAAAAGACAGGATGGCGGATCTTGGCGAGCAGGTATATACTTTGGGCTATTCAAAAGAGGATGTAGTTTTTGGAGAGGGGGCGATAAGCTCGGTTACCGGCTTTTGTAGCGATTCTACTTCATATCAAATAACTATTCCTGCAAATCCCGGAATCAGCGGGGCGCCATTGCTTGATGCAAACGGAAATATTCTCGGGTTAATATCAGGGAAGCACTCCCGGCAGGAAAGCGCCACTTTCGCAATAAGGGCAAAATATCTGATAGCAGTCATTGATTCGATTAACAAAGATACTACATTGACGCCTGTGGTTTTTTCCAAAAAAACAATGTTTTCAAATAATAAAAGAACCGAACAGCTAAAAAATATATTACCTTTTATTTTTAAAATTGAAATTTATAAAGAATAATCCCTAAGTTTGGTATGAAACTGAGACGCGAAATTAAAATTAAATTTGTAACTTTGCGTCCCAAAGAGGAGAAAAATTTTATTAATAGAAAAACGAAAAAAGGCTAAAAAATTAAGAGCCAGGAACTGGAGCATTAGGAAAATATCGGGATACCTTGTAGCTTCAACAAATAGTGTTATTAAATGGTTAAATT